>JAAAOZ010000129.1 GCA_009908585.1 Chloroflexota bacterium | reverse complement strand
GAGCAGTGGCTCACTGTGGATCTGGCCGAGGCGGCGCGGGAAGCGCAGCTCTCGCTGGAGACGTTAGAAAGCCAAATCCTCACGTGGGCGGACGCGGGCTGGTTAAGTCATCGCTTCTCAGGCCGCGATCTTTATCTGGCGTTGTTGCCGCCCCCCAAGGATGCCGCCGCGCGCGTCGCGGCCTTGTTGGAGCGCTACGAGACGATCCAGGCACAGCATGTCGATGAGATCACGGCCTACGCGCGCACCATCCGCTGCCGTCATGGCTACTTGAATGCGTATCTGGGCGGTCGTACCATCGAAAAATGCACGGCCTGCGATAACTGCATCGAGACGTCCCGCGCTACGGTGGATGACCTGCCGGACACGCGCGCGCAACTCCTCGCTATCCTCCAGTGCCTGGCGGCGACGCAATGGGGTTGGGGCCGGCGCAATTTGAGTCGCATCCTGCGCGGCGACGACGACGCGCCGGGCCGCGCGCGCCGGCACGAGACCTTTGGCGCGCTGGCCTTCCGCTCCGCCACCGCGATCCGCCATCTGGTGGAGCGCCTGGAGCACGCGGATCTCATCAGCGCGCACTCACTCGATCACGGCGGCGTCGTACTGCACCTGACAGACAAGGGTCGCACAGCCTTACAGGATCCGGCGCCACTCGATGCGTTGATTCCCACGGCATCAGAGCCATCAGAAGATAAAGACCAGGCCGCAGATACAGAAGGTGATCCGGTATTGTTCGAGGCGCTTCGCGTGTGGCGTGCTCGAGAAGCCCGCGATCAAGAGGTGCCGCCGTATGTTGTCTTCCACGATAGCCATCTGCGCATCATCGCAAACCAGCGTCCTCAGACCTTGGATGCGTTAGAGGCCATCAAAGGTGTAGGGCCTAAACGACTGGAAAAATATGGTCAGGCGCTCATTGCACTAATTTGTAAATTTTATGAAGATTGATTTTCTGTTTTAAGATTTGTTATTTTTCTATTTGATGTTTTGTAGCTTTGATGCTTTCAAGGAGGCTCGATGCAACACGTACTCGGACTTAAATGCACCATCTGTGGGAAGACCTACGGCGTCGACGAGATCGACTACATCTGCCCGGAGCACGGAGACGATGGCATCGTCGATGTGCTGTACGACTACGACGCGATCCGGGCGAACATCTCGCGCGAGGATCTGGCGCGGAACCACAATCGCACCATCTGGCGCTACAAGCCGCTGATGCCCGTCGCGCCGGAGTCGGCGGAGCCGCCGCTGCGCGTGGGCTGGACGCCGCTCTACGCCGCGCCGCGCCTGGCGGAGAAGCTGGGCCTGCGCCATCTCTGGGTCAAGGACGATGGCGTGAACCCGACCGCCTCCTTCAAGGACCGCGCGTCGGCGGTGGCGGTGGTGAAAGCGCGCGAGGCCGGCGCGGAGATCATCACCACGGCGAGCACGGGCAACGCCGCGGCCGCCCTGGCCGGGCTTTCGGCCAGCGTGGGCCTGCCCGCCGTCATCTTCGTGCCGAAGAGCGCGCCGGAGGCCAAGATCGCCCAGCACCTCATCTACGGCGCGCGCGTGATGTTGGTCGATGGCACCTACGATGACGCCTTCGAGCTGACGCTCAAGGTCGCCCGCGAGTTCGGCTGGTACAATCGCAACACCGCCTACAATCCCTACATGACCGAGGGCAAGAAGACGGGCATCTTGGAGATCTGCGAGCAACTCGCGTGGGATGCGCCGGATCGCGTCTTCGTGCCGGTGGGCGATGGCTGCATCATCGGCAGCGTCCACAAGGGCCTCAAGGATCTGATGGCGCTGGGCTGGATCGATCACATGCCCAAGATTATGGGCGTGCAGGCCGAGGGTTCTTCTCCACTGGTCGATGCGTGGGAGCGCGGGATCGAGGGCTGGGAGATGGAACCGGTCAGCGCCATCTCCGTGGCGGATAGCATCGTCGCCGGGCTGCCGCGCGACCGCAACAAGGCCTTGGCCGCCGTCCGCGAGACCGATGGCGCCTACATCGCCGTCAGCGACCAGGAGATCCTGGACGCGATCCCGACCATCGCGCGCAACACCGGCGTCTTCTCCGAGCCGGCGGCCGCTGCCTCCTACGCGGGTCTGGTCAAGGCCGTGGATCAAGGGCTGGTCGATCCGCAGGAGCGCGTGGTCGTGATGCTCACCGGCTCCGGCCTCAAGGACATCAAGAGCGCGATGAAGACCGTGCCCGAACCGCCCATCGTCGCGCCGAACTTAGACGCAGTCAAGGCGTTGATGGGCGACTAACTTGCCCAATTCGCGCAAAGTAGGATGGGGACTCGCCAGCGCAATCGCGCTGTGGCTCTTGTGGATGACGTTACGCCCGCAGGCCACCGTCTCCCACGATCTGACACCCATCACGCAACCGGCGGCGCAGCGTGGAATCTCCATCCACTGGCTGATCAACATCGGCGGGAATGTGGCGGTCTTCGTGCCGTTGGGGGCAGCGGTCGCTCTGGCCCAATCGGGGCGGCCGGCGCGAACGCGCGTGCTCTGGGGCGTCGCCTCCGGCGCGATCCTGAGCGCGCTCATCGAAGGGCTGCAGATGTTGCAGCCCACGCGCGTCTCATCACTGGGCGATTGGGCGCTTAACACGTTCGGCGCTTTGATCGGGGCATTGGCGGTCATTCTAGTAACCCGCAAGGGGCATTCGAGTTAAACAGCACATAACTTTTGCATTGTCGAACGTCAAAAGTCACGAGTCAAACGTCATAGGATAACGCGAGACGTAGGACGCATATCAATTAGCAGTAATGCACACATATCAATCACACAATCCAAATCTAATCACATCATAAGGAAGGTAAAATGTTAGATCTACACATCAATGAAGAACAGTTGAAGCGAACCGTACAGCGCGCGCGTGAGCGCAACATCATCATTCCCACGTTTGAGCAGATGAAGCACCCCGGCCTCATTCCCGACCGTGTCAAGCAAGAGTTGGGCGACATCGGCTTGTGGGATGTCGATCCGCGCAACCTCTTCCGCATCACGTGGAAGAACGAGCCGGTCGCCGAGGGCGGCACCTACGGCGGCGTGAACTGGATCGAGTGGCCTAGCGAGTTGACGGGCGTGCCGACGCGGATTATCCAGTTGGTCGGCAAGTGGTTCCCCACGGGCGCCCACAAAGTCGGCGCGACCTTCGGCTGTCTGGTGCCCCGTCTGGTCACCGGCCAATTCGACCCGACCTATCACAAGGCCGTCTGGCCCTCGACGGGCAACTATTGCCGGGGCGGCGCTTACGACTCGGCCCTGTTAGCTTGCGAATCCATCGCCATCCTCCCCGAGGAGATGAGCCGGGAGCGCTTCGATTGGCTGGCCAAGGTTGCAGGCGAGGTCATCGCTACCCCCGGCTGCGAATCGAACGTCAAGGAGATCTTCGATAAGTGCTGGGAATTGAAGGAGACGCGCGGCGACGAGGTCTATATCTTCAATCAGTTCGATGAGTTCGGCAACTACCTGTGGCACTATGATGTCACCGGCCACGCGATGGTCGAGGTGCTGGAGCAGGTGATGCGCGATCACGACGACTTCCGTGGCGTGGCGCTGACCACCGGCTCGGCGGGCACCATTGGGTGCGGCGATTACCTCAAGCAGGTCTTCCCCACCAGCAAAGTCGCGGCGGGCGAGGCACTGCAATGCCCCACACTGCTGCGCAACGGCTTCGGCGGGCACCGCATCGAGGGCATCGGCGACAAGCACGTGCCATGGATCCACAACGTCCAGAACACCGATCTTATCATCGCGTTAGATGACAACAACACAATGGGCCTGGTGCGCCTTTTCAACGAGCCGGTCGGCCAGGAATACTTAGTCAAGCAGGGCATACCCGAATCCTACGTCGAGAAGCTCGATCTGCTGGGCATCTCCGGTATCGCCAACCTGCTGATGACCATCAAGATGGCAAAGTGGTACGAGATGGACGAGAACGACGTCCTCGTCACCGTCGCCACCGACTCAATGGAATTGTATCAGAGCCGGTTGCAGGAAATGCACGAAGAGCACGGCGAATACACCGAGTCTGAGGCGGCCGCGGCCTTCGAGCGCTATCTGCTGGGGCAGGACACGGCCAATATGGAGGAACTGGGCTACTGGGATCGCAAGCGCGTCCACAACCTCAAGTACTACACCTGGGTCGAGCAGCAGGGCAAGACCTACGAGGAGATCCAGGCGCAATGGTACGACGATGACTACTGGACGAACTTCCAGGAGCAAATCCCTGAACTCGATGAGTTGATCAAGGAATTCAACGCGCGGACCGGGTTGCTCGACTGATCCCTATCCGGCGAAGTTTCTCCCCATCCCCAGCGGAATAAGTCCGCTGGGGATTTTTTTGTGCGAGGCTTTAGGCCGTTCCAAGAAAATAAGTCTCCCAAAAACGGGGAGTTTTCAGAGGGAAAAACATCAGGTTTGGGAGGTTTTAATTTCTGGAACTACCTTAGCG
>JAAAOZ010000382.1 GCA_009908585.1 Chloroflexota bacterium | reverse complement strand
ACACCCCAAGATGGGGAACTTCTCCGCTGAAAGATCTAAAAAATCCGTGTGATCCGTGAAAATCCGTGAGCTGTTTTCTAAAAGTGTCAGGTAGCTAGATGGTTTCATTAATTCCAGGGGAAATAGCTATGAAAATTCTCGCGCTGATGAGCAGCTTTCGAAAAAAGGGCAACACCGCCCACATCGTGCAGTTGATCGAGCAGCAAATGGGAGAGATCGCCGCGCGCCACGATGAGCCGCTCGATTTCGAGACGCTCCATCTGGCCCACATGGACATCGAACTGTGCCGGGGATGTCGCACCTGTTTTGATCGCGGGGAGGCGACATGCCCGCTCAAGGATGACATACCGGCCATCCGCGCCAAGATCGACGCCGCCGACGGCCTCATCTTGGCCAGCCCGGTCTACGTTGACGACGTGAACGCCGTCGCCAAAAACTGGATCGACCGGATGGCCTACGTCTGTCATCGGCCCACGTTCGGCGGCAAGTGCGCCTATCTCATCGCCACGGTGGGCGAAGGCCCCACCAACCACACCTTGCGCACGATGAATTTCGCCCTGCGCTCGTGGGGCTTCCACATCGTGGGGCGGGCCGGCTTCAAGATGGGCGCGCTGATGTCCCAATCAGAAGCGGCACAGCACTTTCGGGACGAGGCCGGTGACGCCGCCGAGACGTTGTTTCAGGCCATCGCGCAACAGCAGTACCTGCGGCCCTCGTTCATTTCCTTGATGATCTTCAGAGTTCAGCAACACGCTTGGCGAAAAGTATCGCCGGATTCGTACGATTACGCCTACTGGAAGGCGCAGGGCTGGTTCAAGCCTGACTGTACATTCTACATCGAGCATCGGGCTAATCCGATGAAGGTCTCACTGGCGCGGCTCGTCGGCGCGGCGCTCGCTCCATTCGTAACGTAAGAAAGGATGTTCCCAAAATAAGGAGGATCATAATGCCAAAACCAACACAAAACATAGCCAAAGATACCGGAAGCGCAGATCCACGGTGGATCGATCTCTATAAGATCGCGGCTGTGACCAGCATCATTTTTCCCATCAGCATCATTCTGGCCGTTGTGGCTTATTTCATCTGGCCCTACACCCCGGGGCTGGTATCAGTTGCAGATATTTTTGATAACCTACACCGGCGCCGACTGGGCGGCTTGGTATCCCTCGATCTTTTTATGGTTCTGTTGATGCCAGTTGGGGCCTTGCTAACGTTGGCGATGTATGCCGCACTCAGAGAGGTCAATGAATCGTATGCCCTCATCGCCTTGGTCTTAGGGTTGATGGGATATACTGTCATCTTTGCTGCCAGGCCGGTCGCCGAGATGGCCTACCTCAGCGAGCAATATGCAGCCGCCTCTGACGAAGTTGCCAAAAGCCACTATCTGGCAGCCGGGGAGGCCCTTCACGCACTCTTCAACGGCACCGCTTGGATGGCGTCGATGGCATTGGTCGGAATTTCGGGCGTCATTTGCTCCGTGCTGATGTTACGGAGCCGCGCCTTTACCAAGGCGACGGCTTATGCCGGGATCGTCGTCACCGTGACAGGGCTGGGCGTCTTCGTTCCTGGAATTGGGGCACTGCTCTCACTTGCGGCTACCATCGGTGGGGTGATATGGTACGGCTTGATGGCCCGAGATTTTTACCGCTTGGGCTGGGGAATAACGCGATGAAAGACCTGCCAGCAAAAACAGATCAGCTATCTGGGAAAGCGATGTCCAGACGACGTTTTCTGCGAATTGGGTGCTTCTCAACGGTCGCTTTAGGCATGACCCTTTGCGGTGTCGCTGCAATGGCGCCCGACCCGCCTCCCGTCGATCTTTCCTCACACACCTTTGGAGAGGATCACATAGAAGATCGCGTCCTCATCGCTTACGCGAGTTTTGCCGGTTCGACCAAAGAAGTAGCTGTCGACATCGGCAAGACATTGGCATCACGGGGCTTTTCGGTCGACGTCATCCCGGTCAAAGAAAAACCGTCCGTCAATGCCTATCAATTTGTGATCATCGGCAGCGCGGTGTATGGTAGTAGTTGGCGGGCCGAAGCTACCGAATTTATCGAAACCAATCAAAATGCGCTCAATCGCGTGCCGGTGGCATTCTTCAGTGTGTGCCTGGCCGGCATAGCCAAAGATGAAGCGGCGTTGAAATCCGCGCGCGCAACCGTCTATGAAACAGTGCGATCCTTTGTCGAACCTGAGGAGGAGGTGCTTTTCGCCGGCAAAGTTGATCAAAACGGGGCCTCGCTCTTTCTACCTCAGTGGCTCGCACAATTTTTCCCCACGCTAGATTTCCGGGATTGGGACAAAATTCGCACGTGGGCGCAAAACGTCTTCGATGTAAAAGAGGCAGACAAAGCATAAGCAGGCCACATACATTGTGGTTATATCAGTTAAAAAGGAGACTATCATGATAAAAACCAAGCAACACCCCAAACGGCAGGCAACGCGCAAGGCGCTGATCTTCATCTCGCTCCTGCTGTTCCCCATCACAATGAACTACCTCTCGCCTTATGTCGTCATCGATGGCGCGTTTCAGGGCATCATTAACGGCAGTTTTGTCGTCTTCGGCCTCTTTTTCATCAGCGCCCTCTTCGTCGGGCGGCTCTGGTGCGGCTGGCTCTGTCCGGCGGCCGGTCTGGGCGAGGCATGTTTTATGATCAGCGAGAAGCCCGCGCGCGGCGGCCGCTTCAACTGGATCAAGTGGGGTATCTGGATTCCCTGGATCGGCATCATCATCTACGGCGCGCTCTCCGCCGGCGGCTACACCAGCATCAACCTCCTGTACCAGACCGAGAGTGGCGTCTCCGTGGATGAGCCGGCCAGGTACATCATCTACTACATTGTGGTGGGCGCCGTCTTTGTGCTCTCCATCACGGCAGGCAAACGCGCCTTCTGTCACTACGGCTGCTGGATGGCGCCCTTTATGATCCTGGGGCGCAAGGTCCGCAATGCACTGAAGACGCCGGCGCTGCATCTCCAGGCCGATACCGATGCCTGCATCCACTGCAAAAAGTGCTCGCAAGTCTGCCCCATGAGCCTGGATGTCCACGAGATGGTGCAATCCGAGAATATGGAGAACAGCGAGTGCATCCTCTGCGGCAGTTGCGTGGACACCTGCCCTCAAGACGTAATCCACTACGCTTTCGACCGCAATTTGTAAATCGGATGGTGTCTTAAAGTATTCGCCGCTTGGCCCGCCTGCGAATGAATTCGAGGCTGATACACAAAACCCGTTAAAAACGGGTTGCAAATCTGCTAAAAAAGCACTCCCAGTGCATTTTAACGCACTTTGGATATCAGCCGAGGGTTGAAATCCTCGGCGCGGCGCAATGGCGAATACTCTGTGACAGTAACTAAATCGAAATGAAAAAGGAGACACCTATGCACATCGGCATAATCATCTATTCTCTCGGCGGCAACACCATCTCCGTCGCGGTGCAGTTAGAAGAGCGATTATCCACCGCCGGTCACGACGTGACGCTGAAACGGATCGAGACCGTCGGGCCGGCGTCCCTGGGAACCGAAGACGCCCCTCTCAAATCCAAACCCGCCCTCGATGCCTACGATGCCTTGATCTTCGCATGCCCGGTTCGGGGCGGAGTACCGGCGCCCCCGATGATGCGCTATCTGGAGCAGCTCTCGTCGTTGGAAGGGAAAGAGGTCGCGCTCCTGGTGACCGGCTTCTTCCCGGTGGCGGACTGGGGTCGGAACCAGACCCTCGCCCAACTGAAGGAGATCTGCGAATCCAAAGGCGCGCACGTCCGAGGCGCGGAAAGCGTGGGCTGGTTCAGCCTCAATCGCGGACAGCAAATCTCAAGCGCTATCGCCAGCTTGAGCGAGCTATTTTGAGGTCTCGATTTGATCCGCTGACACTTTCACAGGAGACAATCAATGACAAACCACGATGAACTGCGACAACACATCCTGGCGAGCGAAGTAAGCGAGCACGTTGATGCGCTGATGAGCATCGTGGAGCCTGCTATCCGCTTGACCACACATCCGCCAGAAAAAGACCCGCCCCTCGGCAACACACGACTCGGTGGGTTGCCCGACCGCCCCCCTGGCGTTGAATGGCCCATAATCGATGGCGTGCTGCTGGAATTCGTGGGGCAATTTCGCCTGGAGGATCTCGCGCCCTACGATGAGGAGAATCGCCTGCCCCCCACTGGGATGCTCTACTTTTTCTTCGATGGGATGCTCACCGGTTACGATCAGGGCGAAACCCCCGACCGCCGCGCCGTGATCCACTACGACGGCCCACAGTCCACGTTGACCCGCCGCGCAGCGCCCGATCACGACTATGGCTATCGCTTCGAAGTCTTCCGCCCCTGCCCCTTGAGCTTCGAACGTGTGCTGACCTTGCCCCCGTTTGAGGAACTCATCCTCCCCGAAGGCATGCACCCGTCCATCCTGCCCCTCTTCCGCTACCACGAGTGGGAGAAATACGCCGCCGT
>JAAAOZ010000199.1 GCA_009908585.1 Chloroflexota bacterium | reverse complement strand
GCCACGTCGTTCTTGATCTGCTCGAGCGCCCGCCCGGTCAGGAAACAGGCAGCGCTGGCCACGAACGGGATCTTCCCCCCATTGGTCATACCGGACGCCATGCCCACCATGTTCTGCTCGGCGATTCCTACGTTGAAGAGTCGATCAGGAAAGGCCTCGGCAAAATGGGACAGCTTGGCCGAACTGACCGAATCGTTACAGAGCGCGACAACCCGTGAATCTCCGCGCGCGACATCTTCCAGAGCGCGGGCAAATGCATTGCGACAGTCGTATAGTTCGCTCATTGAACAGCACCTCGTAACTCTTCCAGAGCGTCGTTCAGCTCTTCCTCTGTTGGTACCCTGTGATGCCAACCGGCGCGGTCCTTGATAAACGAGACGCCCTCCCCCTTGTGGGTGTGGGCAAGCACGCAGTTGGGCTTTCCGGCCTCGAAGGGGACCGCGGTAAGGGTTTGCATGATTTCGGCGTGATCGTGTCCATTGATCTCCCGCACCGCCCAACCAAAAGCGCGCCACTTGTCGGCTAAAGGTTCGAGGCCGATGATGCGCTCGGTTCGATCAACCATCTGGAATCGATTGCGATCGACGATGAGCGTCAAGTTATCCAGTTGATACTGTGCAGCGGCCATAGCGGCCTCCCAGTTACTGCCCTCCTGGATCTCGCCATCGCCCGTGAGCACGAACGTTCGCCACGGGGCGCCATCCATCTTGGCCGCCAGCGCCGCTCCCACCGCCATCGGCAGCCCGTGCCCCAACGCTCCGGTGCACGCCTCAACCCCCGGGACGTGAACATTGGGATGCCCATTAAGGCGAGAAAGCGGCTTCATGTAAGTCGCAAGTTCCTCCTCGGGAAAAAATCCGGCAAGAGCGAGCGTCGTGTAGAGCAGCCCCGAGCTATGTCCCTTGCTCATGAAGAATCTATCACGCTCTGGGTTGCGGGGGTTCTTAGGATCGACGTTCAACACGCCGTTAAGATAGAGGGCCGCCAGGATATCAGCTGAAGAGAGATCTCCGCCAGTGTGACCACCACCCGCTTCATGAATCATGATCAGATTGCGCTGTCGAATTTCCTGTGCTTTCTTGTGTAGCGCTTGTGAATTGCAGACGATTGTCATGTCAACTCCGTTTTTTCTGAATATTTATTCACACTTGGGTTATTAGTTACATTGTATCATAAGACTTTTGCCGTGTCAAGAAAGGTGTGATGATTGGGTGTAACGCTTGATCGTCGGAAAAAGCAGCTTACGCCGCCTGCGCCTGCGGATGAATCGCAGGCTAAGGTAGTTCCAGAAATTAAAACCTCCCAAACCTGATGTTTTTCTCTCTGAAAACTCCCCGTTTTTGGGAGACTCATTTTCTTGGAACGGCCTAACCTGTCGCTACGCGACAGGCATAATCAACGTCTCCAAGAGAGCATGCAATTTCATCCTAGAACAGCACCGCGCATCACGTATTTCTGACTTTATGTAGCTTTTCACCGGCTCTGGCCACGTAAAGGATGCCTTCACCCTCGCGATGTTGCCAATCGGCAGGGTTGATATTGGTTGGATCCCGGTACCCAAGGTTCAGTTTAGCACACTCCTCGGCGGAGATCTTGCTCGCCAGTGTTACCTGATGATGGGGGGTCTCGACACCATCCACCATCACGCCGGATCCACGCACATGGGTGCTGTGGGCGAGCACGCCCAGCGGGAGGTGTTGATAGCGATCCCAGTTGTGCAAGAAGTACGGCAGGATATGATAGCCTATCTTGCGGATATAGCTTCCGTGGGCGAGGCTGACGGTCTCAAGATGCGGCGCGTAGATCACGATTTCCCCGTCCCTCTCCACCACAGGCTCCAGCTTGTAGGCGCATTTGCCTGCCGTCCACAACTCGTCATACATCGATGGGCAACAGGAGAGCACGCGCTTATACGGATGATCGCACCACTGAATGTGTCGCTGCGCGGACACATCCGCTGCAGCACGCCAGGTCTCATAAACATCGCCAACAAGGACGCCCGCCAGGCCATGGCCTTCGACAATCAACGCGACCAACGTTGCAGGGGTCTGCAGACGCCGCGCGGCCGCATGGATCATCGCCCGCACTGACGTATCCTTGATGCCAATTGTGCCCAAGACCGTCGCAAGCGCGCCCAACCAGTGGGTGGCGTTGATGACATCGGGTCCAGAGATACCCGGAAAGAAATATTTTGCGCCACCTGAGAAGCCGACCACTTCATGAGGGAACGTCGGCCCCACGATGATGATGTGATCGTGTTCCAGTACCGCCTTGTTGATGCGGATCTCGATCTCAGCCGGTAGTGACGGATGCCAATCCGGTCCGGCCAGATCCTTGATCTCCTCCTGGTCCATGGCGCCGAGTGAGATCAGCACTGTGGGATCATCCCAGGCGTGATTCAGCAGTTTCACATGCCGGAAGGTGGTCGCACGTTTCTCGGCGGTGATGCCCACGAGACGGTTAAGCCCCGCTTCAGAGTAACCGGGATGTGTGCCTAGCGCAACCATGACGGTGAGCTCGTCCACATCATGCAGGATCTCGACTGCCATGTGGAATAGCTCGGGCAAAGGCAGCGAGCGGGTATGGTCAGGGATCAGGAGTAATACTTTCTCTCTCGCGAACTTGCCCGCCAGGCTTGTCTCCAGCACTTCCCTGACGATTTCTTGGGACAAAAGACCAGTTTCGGAGATCGCTTGTGCGATAATCATTTTTTTGTCCTTCCTTGATGGGAACAGGCGCCAGCCCGTTTTCTATCCAAAGCCACCGGAATCTATCCCACCGGCAGTTGACACCTGTATGTCGCTAAACCCCAGCATAGGCCGAGAAGCCTCCATCCACCGGCACTGTAATCCCCGTCACAAACGAGGCAGCAGGGGAAAGCAGCCAGAGCACCGTTCCCAACAGATCTTCGGGATCACCAAACCGCCCCATCGGGGTATGCTCGATGATCTGGTTGCCGCGTCGGGTCAGCTCGCCGGTTTCTTCGTCAATCAAGAGGAAACGGTTCTGCTCACTCAGGAAGAAGCCGGGAGCGATCGCGTTAACGCGGATCCTGTTGGAGTAGTTCTGGGCCATGTGCACGGCCAGCCACGCGGTGAAATTCGTGACACCGGCCTTGGACGCCGAGTAGGCTGCAATATTGGTCAATGGACGAAACGCGTTCATGGATGAGTAGTTGAGGATCACGCCTTCACCCGTATCGACCATCTGCTTCCCCAGAATCTGGCAGGTCATGATGGTGCCGAGAAGATTCAGGTCGAACACAAACCGCATCCCTTCCTCCGGAATGTCAAAAAAGCTCATGTCCGCTGAGACGGTGGCCCGGGGATTGTTGCCGCCGGCAGCATTGACCAGGCCGTAGAGAGCGCCGAAACGCTCGTTGATAGCCACACTGGCCTCCATCAAACTCTCGCGATCTAGGACATCAGCCTGGAGTCCATCGATCTGATCTGCACGCGGCCCCAGGCTTTCCTTGATCGCCGATAGCCCGCTCAGGTTGAGATCGAGGATCATGACATCGGCGCCACAGCCCGCCAAAGTGACGACCACGTCGCTGCCCAGCGTACCGGCCCCACCGGTCACTGCGAAGGTCTTCCCGGTGAAGTCGTACATGTTCATCAGTTCTTCTCTGTTCATGAGGCGACCTCCTTTAGAGAGACGTCCAGGCGTCTGCTCGATCCAGTTCACAAATTGTAGACGCGTCTCGCCAGGCCGTTTGCCATCTCGGGCGCCATCTCTGCAACGTCCGTCATGTCGATCACGCCGCGAACCACGAGTCCGGCCAACCAGTTGGCCGACGCCCGGCGCCAGAGATCGTGCCGCGCGGGGATTGAAGCAAAGGCCCGGGTGTCGTCGTTGAACCCTGCGGTGTTGTACAGCCCTGCGGTTTCCATCACCCGACTGAAATACCGCGCCATTCCGTTGGGACTATCGTTGAACCACCACGGCGGTCCGAGCTTGAGCACAGGATAGTGACCGGCGAGGGGCGCGATCTCGCGCGCATAGCTGCTCTCGTCCATGGTGAAGAGGATCAGCGTGAGCCGTGGATCGTTGCCAAAGCGATCGAGTAACGGTTTCAGGTTGTGTACCCATTCGGTCTTCACCGGGATGTCGCTGCCCATGTCGGCGCCAAACTCCTCGAACACGAGGGGATTGTGGTTGCGAAAGCAACCTGCGTGCAGCTGCATCACCAGTCCATCCTCGACGCTCATGCGCGCCATTTCGATCATCATGTGCCCCGTGAAGCGCCGTGCGTCCTCGACGGTCGCTTCGCCGTTCAGTGCACGTGCAAACACCGCCTCGGCTTCCGCAGCGGACAACGCTTCAGTGTGGGGCGTCTCTACGCCACTGTCGGTAGCGGTGGCCCCCATGCGCTTGAAGAAGGCCCGTCGTTCCTCCAGCGCGGTGACAAAGGCTTTAGCCGTGGTGATCTCCCGACCGACAGCTTCGCTCAACGCGTTGAGATGCGAAC
>JAAAOZ010000360.1 GCA_009908585.1 Chloroflexota bacterium | reverse complement strand
CCGCCTCCCAGGCGATGTCCTCCAAGGTCGTCTCCGATTCCTTGGCCCAGTAGCTGTGGCGCAGGATCTCGGCGTATTGGGCGACGATGGCCGTGAGCTGGAAGCGGGACGAGGCTTCTTCAAAGTGCTCGGCGACGTCGGCCCAGGCGATGGCCTCCTCGATTTCGGTCACCTCGCGGTGATCTGGGTCCTCGTAGCGGACGCGGGCGATCAGCGCGGGCTGGCGCGCGGGCGCGTCCGAATGGAATTTCACCTCGTAGAGGGCGGTGACGCTGTGCCCCACGCCGATCTCGCCGGCGTCGACCGCGTCGTTGCGGAAATCCTCGTCCGCCACGTCGCGGTTCTCGTAGCCGATCAGGCGGTAGCGGCTGACGACGCTGGGATTGAACTCGACCTGGATCTTGGCGTCGCGGGCGATGACCTGCAACGTGGAGGTGAGGTCGTGCACAAAGACGCGCTCGGCCTCGCGGATGTCATCGACGTAGGCGTAGAAGCCGTCGCCGGTGTCGGCCAACTGCTCCATCAGCACATCGTTGTAGTTCCCCATCCCGAAGCCCACCGTGGTGAGGTAAATGCCATCCTCGGCGTGCTCTTCGATCTGGGCCATAATCGAATCCGGGCCGGTGTTGCCCACGTTCGCCACGCCGTCGGAGCAGAGGATGACGCGGTTGATGGCGCCGCGCTCGAAGTTGCGGGAGGCCTGGCGGTAGGCCAGGACTAAGCCCTCCTCAGCGTTGGTGGAGCCGCCGGGGCGCAGCTTGCGGATCGCGCTGAGGATTTTGTTCGATTGGCGGACCGGCGTCGGTTCGAGGTACACCCGGCCGCGCGAGCCGTAGACCACGATGCCGATCTTATCGGTGGGGCGCAGTTCCTCCACCAGCAGATTGAGCGTCTGCTTGACCAGGCCGAGGCGGTCGCCGCGATCCATCGAGCCGGAGATGTCGATGACGAAGGTGAGCACCACATCCTTGCGATCCTCCGGGCGGAGTTCGTAGCCCTGGAGGCCCACACGCATCAGGTGATAGTTGGATTCGTAGGGCGAGGGCGCGCCTTCCAGATGAATCGCGAACGCGCCATCTTCGGGCGGCTCGTAGCCCTGATCGAAGAAGTTGATGTACTCCTCCACGCGGACGGATTCATCGGGCGGCAAGAAGCCGTCGTTGATGTAGCTGCGCATCACGGTGTAGGCGCCGGTGTCCACGTCCACGGCGAAGGTCGAGAGGTTGTCGTCCTCGGTATCGATGCGGGGATTGACGCCGTAATCCTCGAAGAACATATCCCCATGGGGCTGATCGTTCGGCTCATCGGCGCCGCCGGTCGAGGGGCCGGCGCCCGCGTCGCCGCCGACGCTGGGCATCGCCGTGGGCAGCGGCTGCCCAGGCGGGGGCGCGGCGGCCTCATCCGATTCTTTGGCGACCTCTCCGGTCATCACGCCTTCCTCAACCACTTCTGCTGTCGGGGCATTCATCTCGACAGATTCCTCAATACGCGGTGCTTCGGTCGGCTCCGGGGCCTTGGCCGCACATCCGGCCGAAATCAACATCACCCATACAATTAACAAAGCGACGATGCGGTTCATCCTGCGATAGGTCTTCATCTTTCTCCTCCTGTAGAGAACTTTAAGGGACTTAAAGAGTGTTGGGTTGGGGGTTGATCCCCCGTTTCTATCTGTTACATGCAGGTGGAGGAGAAAATGTTCACACTTTTCCGGGGAATTCGTGAAAGTCGAACCCTTGCGAAGGTTTCGGTCGGCCTCTATAGACAGCAGCAACTCCAATGACCACGATGTTTTTGGCTTACAATCTCCATCCAAACCTTCGCAAGGGTGGCGTTTTTTCTACATGCCCAACAGCCTCATCAGCAAGGGGACGAGAAACGAGGTCAGAATGCCATTCAATCCCATGCCCAGGCCGGAGAAGGCGCCGGCCTCCTCGCTCATCTGGAGGGCGCGCGCGGTGCCGATGCCGTGGGAGGTGACGCCCATCGCGAAACCCCGCGCGCTCGGATCGCGCACGCGGAGCAGATCCAACAGGAGCGGGGCCATGATGCCGCCCAAGATCCCGGTCAGGATGACGAAGACGGCGGTCAGCGAGGGCACGCCGTCGATTTGCTCCGCGACGCCCATCGCGATGGGCGTGGTCACCGACTTGGGCGCCAGCGAGAGCACCACGGGCGTGGGCAGATCGAGCACCCGGCCCAGCCCCACCGCCGAGAGGATGGCCGTCAGCGCGCCGATGGGCAGCGCGACGGCGATGGGGAGCGCCAACTCGCGCACGCGCCGCAGGTAGGTGTGGAGCGGGATGGCCAGCGCGACGGTCGCCGGCCCCAGCAGGAAATGGATGAACCGCGCGCCGTCGAAATAATCCTCGTAGGGCGTGCCCGTCGCTAGCAACAGCGCGACGACGGTGATGATTGAGATCAGCACCGGGTTGAGCACCGGGAAGGCGCGGGCGCGACGATAGAGCCAGGTCGCTGCCTGGTAGATCACGAGCGTCACCGTGAGCCAGAGCAGCGGGGTGTGGGATAAGTCCGACCACAGATCGAGGAATTGGGCCGTCATCTCATGACCTCCGCGTCAGATGACGCATCGCTAAGCGCATCGAGAGCGCCGTCGCGGCGAGCGTGGCCCCGCAACTCACCATCAATGTCACAGTGAGCGCCGGCCACGATGCGCGCAGCAGCGCCGCGTGGGCCATGATCCCCGCGCCCGCCGGGATGAAGAGCAGCGAGAGATGCGAGAGTAGTTTGTTCGCCGTCGCCTTCAGCGCGGGCGAGGGGCCGCCGCGCAGCAGCAGCGCGATCAAGAGCAGCACCATCCCCATCACCGGGCCGGGGATAGGCAGGGCAAGCAGGCGAATCGTCGCCTCGCCCGCAAGTTGAAAGAGCAGGAGCATCGTCAGGGCCTTGAGCATAGGATACCTCCATTGGTCTGTTGGTCTGTTTGTGATTCGTTTGTTCTATACCCGTTGTGTTTTTTGGAGATTCTTTAAAAAGTTTTGACTTCTCTATGTTTTATTTTATACTAAAGAAGGAGCCATCTGGGTAGGATCGGCGGGTTCAACATCAGAGGGCTTTCTTGTTCCTTTCTGGATAGATAGTTCTTCTAGCGCGAAGGACAAAAGAACTGAATCGGTGGGTAGCCGTAGGG
Source organism: Chloroflexota bacterium (assembly GCA_009908585.1). Classification (GTDB taxonomy): domain Bacteria; phylum Chloroflexota; class Anaerolineae; order B4-G1; family SLSP01; genus JAAAOZ01. The sequence goes on along the minus strand of JAAAOZ010000360.1, from coordinate 1,326 downwards.
AGTCGTGTATGGCTTGGCAGTATACACCCTATATCATTCCGTTGGTTTTGACAACATGCTTAGCGATTGGGGTCGCGGTGGTGTCATGGCGACGGCGGGGCGCGGAACGAGGCGCCGTGCCGTTAGCTGTTTTGATGATCGGCGTAGCTATATGGTCCTTAGCCTACGCGATGCGATTGGGCGCCACCACGCTCGAGATGAAGATTTTCTGGGCCAGAGTGCGCTATCTGGGCATTGTGATGACGCCCGGCGCGATGTTCGCCTTCACGTTACAATACACGGATCACCTGCATTGGCTGCGGGGGAAGAGGATGGGCTGGCTCGCCCTCGAGCCAAGCTTGATGGCGTTGCTGGTCTGGACGAACGGCTCATTGCACCATCTGGTGTGGCAGAAGATTAATCTAACCCAGTACGAGACTTTTGTAGGTTGGCATGCGGATCACGGCCTGGCGTTCTGGCTGCATACGGCCTACAGTTATACCCTCTCGATGTTGGTCCTCTTTTGGCTGATTCAAGCCTGGTTTCACGCCTCGCGATTCTATCGCCCGCAAGTGGGCATCTTCTTAGCCGGCGCGATCACGACCTTGCTAGGTAGCGTGGTCTCGGTCTTCGATTTGCATCCCTTCAACCATTTGGATCTGACGCCGTTCTCGTTCGCGCTGGCCGGCGCCCTGATCGCGTTTGGCCTCTTCCGCTATCGATTGTTGGGCATCGTGCCGGTGGCGCACGACGCCGTCATCGCTGGCATTCGCGAGGGTGTGCTGATCATCGATGCTTATCATCGCGTGGTCGATGTCAATCCGGCGGCGTGCCGCGACGTGTTGGATTGTATCCCGAAGCAGGTGATCGGCCATTTCGCGCGTGAGGTCTTATCGCCCTGGCCCGATCTTCTCGATGCAGAAGGGTATTTGCGGATGGAGGGCAGCGAGGTTGCCATCAGCCAGGAGGAAGGGGGGCCTCGTTATTACGATGTCCAGGTCTCGGTGTTAGGCGACCGGGCCGATAAATGTCTGGGCTGGTGCATCGTATTTCACGATATTACGTTGCGCAAGCGCGCGGAAGCTACGCTGCAAGCGCGGGAACAACTCTATAAGAATCTGGTCTCTGTTGCGGAGGTGACGGCGGAGCAACTGGATTTGGATGCCACGCTCCAGAACACGTTGGACATCGCGGCCAAAATCTCGGCGGCGGAGGGCGGGGCGCTGTTGTTGGTTGATGAGATGCTCCGCGTCACACATCGGATCGTGGTCTCAAAAGAGGGTAAAATCAAGCGGACCCGGCAGGCCTTACAGCAGGTGATGGATCAGGGACTGGCGGGCTGGGTGG
>JAAAOZ010000167.1 GCA_009908585.1 Chloroflexota bacterium | reverse complement strand
AACAGGCCGTTCATATCCAATCCTGAACGGCCTGTCATTTATGTTCAGCTCAACCTTTGAAAAGCTACTCGGCTTTTTTATCTTTAAGGATGATCCGAGCGTCCACAATTGTCACGCCGTCTCCTTCCTCATAGACAATCACCGGGTTAGCATCGGATTCCGACACCTCGTCGGAGAGATCGGTGATCATCTGGGAATAGCGGCTCAACACCTCCGATAGCGCCTTGCGATCTCGCGGCGCTTCACCACGGGCGCCCTCCAGAATCGGCGCGCCTTTGATGTCGGAGAGCATCTTGAGCGACTGATCCGCCGAGACCGGCGCCACGCGGAAGGTGACGTCCTTCAAAATCTCGACGAAGATGCCGCCCAGCCCGAACATCACGGTGGGGCCAAAGGTCGGATCATCGACCGACCCCAGGATCACCTCGGTGCCCCAGGGGGCCATCTCCTGCACGGCAATGCCGTGAATGTCCGCATCCGCCTTGTATGCCCTGGCATTCTTCTTAATCTTCTGGAAGGCAGCGCGCACGCCCGCTTCATCTTCGATCTCGACCTCGACGCCGCCGGCATCGGATTTGTGGAGAATGTCCGGGGACATAATCTTCATCACGACGGGGTAGCCGATCTTCTCGGCCAATTTGACGGCCTCATCTTCTGACTCCGCCAACTCGGTCTTGGCGACGGGCAGCCCGTAGGCCCGGAAGATCGCCTTGGACTCGACCTCCGTCATATTGCGGTCGCTGTGAGCGCGCACTTCCTCGATGACGGAACGTGCGAGTTCCTCATCGACATCCTCGAAGCGATTGAACGGCTCGGCGGCCAACGCGCGGCTCTCCGCATACTCGTGGAGCGCGGCCATCGCGTTCACCGCCTTGTCTGGCTCGTTGTAGGCCGGGATGCCGTTCTCGACCAGCCAGCGCATCGCGGCCGCCGACTTCTCACCGCCTACGAAGGAGACCGAGACTGGTTTATCCGGCACATCCGCCTCTTTAATCGCCTGGGCGATACCTTTGGCGATCTCCATCGGGTCAGTCATCGCGGTCTCGCAGTAGAGCACAGTCAAGCCGTCCACCCACTCGTGCGCGATGGCGTATCGAACGGATTTGAAGTACCAATCCTTGCCCGCCATCCCCGTGAGATCGACGGGATTCTTGGCGGAACCGAACTCCGGCATGTGCTTCTTCAACTCCTTCTGAACATCCTCCGGGGCGAAGCGCAGCGGGATATTGTAGCGCTCGGCTGAATCGGTGGCCAACACGCCGACCCCACCGCCGTTGGTGATGATCAGCAGGTTATCGCCCGTCATCGGAGGCTGAAGCGAGAGCGCCAGTGTGCGGTCGAAGAGGTTGTTCAGCGAGGAGGCACGCACCACACCGCCCTGCTCAAAGGCCGATTCGTAGATCTTACCCGATCCAGCCAGCGAGCCGGTGTGCGAGGCCGCCGCCGCCGCGCCGTGCGCGGAGACGCCGGATTTCAGCGCGATGCTTGCCCGCCCCGCGCGAAGCCTCGATGAAATGGCGTCCATTCTTGAGACCCTCGATATAGAGAGAAATACAAGCGGTGTTCTCATCCTCGGAGAGCCACGCCACCAAGTCGCTGAAGTTCACATCGGACATATTGCCGATGGAGATGAGCTTATCGAAGCCGACGCGGCGCGTGTAGGTGGATGCATCCATCGCGATGAGCAGCGCGCCGCTCTGGGAGACCAACGCGGCCTTGCCCGGCAGGGGCAGGAACGGCGCGAAGGAGGCGTTGCAGTCATCGGAGTTGGAGAGCACGCCCACGATGTTGGGGCCTAAAACGCGCATCCCATACTCGTGCGCTATATCGACGACTTCCTGCTCCAGTTCCTCGCGCCCGACCTCACTGAAGCCCGAAGCGATGATGATCAATCCCTTGACCCCTTTCTTGCCACATTCCTTGGCAATATGAGGAACGATTTTGGCGGGGACAACCACTGCTGCGGCGTCGATGGGGCCGGGAACATCCAAGACTGAAGGATAAGCCTTTAGCCCCAGAATCTCGTCGGCTTTAGGATTGATAGGATAAACATCGCCTTCATAGTCACTGTCAATCAAATTCTTGACCACCGTGTAGCCGATCTTACCTTCTGTGGTAGATGCGCCAATCACGGCGATAGCTTTTGGACGTAAGAGGCCATTGAGTACTTCTCGATCCACAGTCATATCCTCCTGAAGTTAAATTTTTTAATAATGAAAAGCAAAGTGGGAGGAGTTTATCCTCCCACTCACCCTACGATTCTTTCTCTGCTTCCTCTGCGACTTCTAAGACTTCATCCACCAAGCGATATTCACAGGCTTGCTGGGCCGTCATATAGTAGTCTCGATCCGTGAATTCTTTAATCTGCTCATCCGTCAGGCCGGTGTGTCGTTGGAGCAGGCTGTTGATGAGCTTGCGCATCCGCAGAATCTCCTGCGCTGCGATCTCAATATCGGTCGCTTGGCCCTGTACGCCGCCCAACGGCTGATGGAGATGAACCGTAGCGTGCGGGAGCGCATATCGACGACCAGGGGTCCCGGCGGTGAGCAAGACGGTGGCCATGCTGGCGGACATCCCCACCGCGATGGTGGAGACGGGCGCCTGAACGAGTTGGATCGTATCGTAGATGGCCAAGCCGGCCGCAATTTCCCCACCCGGCGAATGGATGTAGAGGGAGATTTCACGCTCTGAATCTTCTCGATCCAAGAACAGCAGTTGGGCCACGATCAAATTGGCGACTTGCGCATTGATGGGATGTCCCAAAAAGATAATGCGTTCTTTCAGCAGGAGCGAATAGATATCGTAGGCGCGTTCTCCCCGTCCTGTACTTTCGATTACAGAGGGTAGCGGTAAAAATCCCATATCACCTCCTACGCTTCAGTCGATGTATCCGGCGCTTCGTCTTCGTCGTCCTCGTCCAAGGTTGCTTCCGCGTGGGATTCGGTCGTTTCTTCTCCCTCTTCGGCTTCATCTGCTTCTTCCGCGGCGTCCGCCGAGAATGTCGCTTCGCCCTTGCCAATCGCTTCCAGGCGATCCATCGCTTTCTTCCCGACCAAGCTGTTGCGGATCATCCGCGCAAACTGAGAATCCAACTCAGCGCCTAACATCTCATCCTGGGAAAAGTCCTCGAATTGACCAAATGTCTCAGAGAATTCGCGGACCAACTCGTCATCATCGACGCTTAACCCTTCCTGTTGGGCGAACTTGGTCATCACCAGACCCCGCACCAAGCGCGCCTCCGCCTGCGGTCGCATGCCTTCGCGGAATTCCTCCATAGACTGGCCCTGCATGTTCAGTAAATCTTCCAGGGAGATCTGAGCTTGCTGTTGGACGTTCCGCTCAGTGTTTTCGACCAAGTCGTCAATCTCGTCTTCCAACATCGCCGGAGGATATCGAACCTCCGCCTGCTCGACCAGCAAATCGACCAAAGATTCGCGATACTCTCGCTGGCCTTGCTCGCGCTTTTGATCCAACAACTCGCTATGGATGGACTCCTTCAACTCGTCCAAATCCTCGTAGTTGCCGACGGTCATCGCCAGCGCATCGTCGATGTCGGGCAGAATCCGCTTGTAGATATCTAAGATGTAGACCTCAAAGGTCACCTCGGCGTTTCGCAACGCTTCCTCGGCCAAAGTCTCCGGCAAGGTGAGCGTGAAGGACTTCTCATCTTCAGGCGCCAAGCCGACGATCTCCTCGATAAAGCCGGGTGTGATGAAGGTCTCATCTGGATCGAGGATCAACTCGAAATCCTCTTCCTCAATGATCTTTTCACCATCGGGGAGAAGACCTTCGATATCTAAGTAAACCTCATCCCCGATCTCGGCCGGCTCATCCTTGGGTTCGAGCACCATGTGCTCCTCTTGAATCTCCTCAAGCCGAGCCTCAACCTCCTCTTCAGAGATCGTAGGCTCCTCCCAATTCAGCCAGATGCCCTCATAATCCCCCAGATCCACGTCCGGCATCAGGGGCACTCGGATGAAATAAGTAAGAGGATCGTACTCAACATCCTCCAACTCACCCGGCCCGTAGGGATCAATAGCGGCTTCTTCGATGATCTTGGGGTAGATGTCCTTAATGATCTGATCGCTCACCCGATGCAAAATGGCTTCTTCGCCAAAACGATTGACGACGACGCGATAAGGCACTCGCCCCTTACGGAACCCTGGGAATCTGTACTCGCGGGAGATTTCCCGCACTTCTGCGCGCATAGCTTTGGACGTTTTCTTCTCCGAAACTTCAATGGTCAGTAAAACCTCTTGCGTTTCAAGTAATTCTTTTTTGACATTAAACACGTCTATACCTCCATTTGACATATCATTGAGATTATAGCATGGTCTGGGTGAAATGCCAGCAATCGCTAGATGTTACACGGCCCGACTGTCGTGACAGCCAGGCCGTGTTTGGATCCAAATCGCTTCAAATGGAGATTAAGGCGCCGCCGGGGTGGCGAGCGGGGAGACGGTTGTGGGCGTCATTGTC
>JAAAOZ010000307.1 GCA_009908585.1 Chloroflexota bacterium | reverse complement strand
TCCCCGCAGCGGCACGACTTTTTTGCACCGCCTGCTGGCCCGGGATCGCCACAACTTCACGACGATGAAGATGTGGGAGATGCTTTTCGCGCCGTCCATCACCACGCGGAAGGTCATCTGGGCCGTGCGCGCGCTGGATCGGCGCCTGAATTACCCTTTCCGCGCGCGCATCCGAGAACTGGAAGAGGAGTGGGAGGAGCAGAACGAGATGCATCGTGTAGCGCTGCGCGCGCCAGAAGAAGATGAGTATCTGCTCTTTCATATCTGGTCCACACTCAAGATCTGGACCTTCAGCGCAATTCTCTCGGAGGCTGGTCCGTACACCTACTTCGATCAAGAGATGCCGGCAGCGAAGAAGCAGCGCATCATGACCTTCTATACGCGCTGCCTGCAACGCCATCTCTATGCCCACGGGGCGCACGACAAACGCGAGCGCACTTACCTGGCGAAGAATCCCTCGTTCTCGCCGATGATCACGACGTTGCTCGACTACTTCCCCAACGCCAAATTCATCTACCTGGCGCGCAATCCGTTGGATATGATTCCCTCCTACATCAGCCTGACGCAGACCGAGTGGGAGATCTTAGGCGATCCTCCGGAGCCTTATACCTCGCGCGATTATATTTTAGAGATGGCGGGCCATTGGTATCGCTATCCGTTGGAGCACCTAGCCCACCTGCCGCAAGATCAGTATATTGTGGTAAACTTCCATACGCTGGTCGACGACGCCGAAGCGGGCGTGCGCGACATCTATCAACGCCTGGGCCTCGATATCAGCTCCAAATTCGCGAAGATTCTAGCGCGCGAGACAGAGCGGGCGCGCCGGCACAAAAGCCAACACACCTACACATTAGAAGAGATGAGCTTGACGCGCGAGCAGATCGTCGCGCGCTATGAGGATGTATTCGAGCGATTTGGTTTTGACCGACGAGACAAAACAAGCCACATGACATGACATAAAAGGAAAGGAAAGGACGGGTAACTATGAAAGTCGTGATGATTTCACTTTTTAAACCGGGGAGCGGCGGAGGATCGGGACGGGTAGCCCACGAATTGACGCACGCCTTCGCCCAGCACCATGAGACCGCGCTCATCCGCCCGGCAGATCGCACCGGCCTCCAAGCCACCGAGAATGGCCTGACGATCTTCGGGATCCGAAGCGCGGGCCAAGATGAGGTTTGGGTGCCATCGCTTTCGGCCAAGAATGTAGGGGCGATCACCGATTTCTTAGACGAGTTCGAGCCGGACGTGATCCACGCTCACGAGCCGGTCTCCATCAGCATCATCGCCCAAATCTGGGCTAAGATGCACCACGTACCCTTCGTGCACACCAGCCACATCCTGCCCGACAAAATCTTGGACTTCGGAACCGTCGACGCGCTGGACGTGAAATTGCTTCAAACCACGCTCAGCGAGACGGTCGCGCACCAATTGCTCAGCAACTTCTACAAAAACTGCGACGCCATCATCGCGCTCAATCGCTACGCGGAGGAGGCGCTGCGCAACTTTGGCTACAAGGGTCGCATCTTCATCATCCCCAACGGGCGCGATCTGAGCCGCTACACGCAGTGCGAGCAACCCGATATCGAGGCGGAAGAGAAAATCCTCTCCTTCATCGGCTACATCGTGCCGCGCAAGAACCAAGCTTACCTGATCGAAGCGCTGCGCCATCTACCATCCCATTACACCCTCCAACTCGTCGGCAAGGCGCTCAAGCCAGCGTACGGGGCGAAGTTGCGCGACCTGTGCCAGACCCATCAGTTGGATAACGTCGTCTTCACCGGCCATGTCGAGCACGACAATGTCCCCCCGCATCTGGCCAGAAGCCACGTCTTCGTCTCCGCCTCCAAGATGGAGGTGCAGAGCTTAGTCGTGATCGAGGCGCTGGCGTCGGGAACGCCGGTCGTCGGCCTCGCCAACGAGACCATCGACGAGTTGGTGGATGACGCGGTCGGACGGCGGCTGCCAGAGGATGCAGAGCCGCCAGCGTTCGCGGAGGCCGTGGAGCAGATCTGCACCTTAGATCCCGCCGGCTACGGCGAGATGTGCCAGCAAGCAGAGGCGCGCGTCAGCGATTTGGATTGGCCCAACATCGTTCACAAGACCGTCGACGCCTACCGCACGCTAATCGAAGTGAAGGAAGAGATCCCCGCCGAGAAGCCCAAATCTCAACTTAGTGCTCAGTTGAAGGACCTGCTCGATCATTTCCCGGCCGGTGAGGGAAAGGCCAGCCTGGCCGACAAGATCCGGGCGTGGGAGGAGGAGCACGGGGATCGCACATTCCTCCAGAAGTTAGCCATCGCCTCCAAACTCCGGGCGTTGCGCCGGGTGCCCGGCTCGACCTGGCTGCTTGCCGGCCTGACGATTGTCATCTCCTTCGTGGGCTACGTCTTTATGAAGCTCACCTACTTCCGGCAATCGGATGCATAACATTGCCCAAGCCATGCCAGGCCCCACGGCTTGATACCCATGTTTTTCCCGGGTCTCGCATCCAATCGCTTCGCGCCCCTTGTCCCCTTCGCATCTCCAGAGAACCCCAGCCAGTTGCTTCACCCCTTGGATATGCTACACTAGCAACAGATGCACCTAGGTAGCCTATCAGACCCAATAAAAAGCGGGGATGTGCTGCTGAGAAAGACCAAATCACAAGCGCAGGGGAAAGCTGCTCGCTGTGGTTTCAGCCGCGTCACTATCGCACTATCGAAGTATGAGGAAAGGAAAGAGAGATGAATATCTCGGAATCCGCGCCCACGCAGCGCGACGGGTTTCAAAAGACCCAAAGATTTAGTCTGAATCGCACGCTCCTCAAAATCCTGCTGGCAACTCTGCTCGTTATGACGTTGTACGAGATAGCTAAGCAGCAATTTTTCCCTCAGATAACAATTTGGCACTCTCACATTGTGACCATTATTTTCAGTTCCCTTGTCACCACCTTAATCGCCTTTTTAGTGCTGCGGCGCTGGAATCTGCTTTATGATCGGGCCATTGAGGAGTTGGAGCGCCGCGTCGCAGTCGAGGCCGCACTGCACACGTCGGAGCAGCGCTACCATGAGCAACTCCACTTTTGGCAATCTCTGATTGACAGCCTTCCTACGCCGCTCTTCTACAAAGATATGGGCGGTATCTACCAGGGATGCAATCAAAAGTTCGCGGAGATGTTAGGCCGCAGCAAGGAAGAGATCATCGGCAAAACCGTCTATGAGATCTCCCCCCCAAAGCATGCCAAAAAGTACGACGAGATGGACAAGACGCTCTTCGATAATCCCGGCACGCAGGTCTACGAGTATCCGGTTGTGGGAAGCAATGGCACATTCAAAGATGTCGTCTTCCACAAAGCGACCTATCATCACGCCGATGGCGCCCTGGGCGGGCTGGTGGGCGTGATCTTGGACATCTCCGAGCATAAGCAGACCGAAGAGGCGCTGAGCCGGCGGGCGGCCCAACTCACCTTACTCAGCAATGTCAGCAGCGAAATCGCCGCCCTGCTCCATCTGGAGGACATCTTCCATCGCATCACATCGCTGGTACAGCGACGCTTCGGCTATCACCACGTGGGGCTCTTCAGCGTCGATCATGAGCGGGGCATCTTAGAGATGCGCTCGCGCGCCGGGGCCTTCGATCACCTCTTCCCCCCCGAACATGAGATCACGTATGGCGATGGCATGGTCGGCTGGGTAGCCGAACACGGCCAAACCCTCCTCGCCAACGATGTGGAGGCCGAGCCACATTACGTCAACTTCTACCCGGATGTGCTCCCCACCCAATCCGAGTTGAGCATCCCAATCCGTCTCGGCGAGGTCGAGGAGATCGTCGGTGTGCTAGATCTCCAAAGCCCCGAACCCGACGCCTTCGACGAGATCGACGTAATGGTGATGGAGACGTTGGCGGATCAGATCGCCGTCGCCATCGCCAACGCGCGGCTCTACCAAGACGTCCAACGTGAGTTGCACGAGCGCGAGCAGGCCGAGGCGGCGCTCCGCGCTTCCGAGGCGCGCTACCACACCATCTCCGATTTGATCTCCGACATCGCCTATGCCTTTCGCGTCCAGGAGGATGGCACGCTGTATTGCGAATGGATGACCGGCCCCTTTAATCGCCTGAATGAAATCAACGCCACGCAGATCACCATCGATGAAGTTGAAAGCTGGATTCACCACGACGATCTCTCCACCTTCCAGGAGGCGAACGAGCGACTATTGGCTGGGGAACCTCAAGAAATCGATGTCCGCTTAGAGGACGTAGACGTCGAAGAGACCTGGCTGCACATCCGCAACCATCCGGTATGGGATATGACGAAGCAGCGCGTGGTGCGCATCATCGGCGCGGCCCAGGACATCACCGAGCGCAAACAGATGGAACAACAGATCCTCCGCACCGAGCGGCTGGCCGCGATGGGCCATATCACCGCGACGTTGGCGCACGAGATCAAAAATCCACTCCAGGCGATTCGGAGCAATCTGGAGCTGGTGCGCGATTTCCC
>JAAAOZ010000134.1 GCA_009908585.1 Chloroflexota bacterium | reverse complement strand
TATCCCCAGGTACCGACGGTGGCCTTTCGGGTGACTGCCTTCAACGGCCTGCTCTACGGGCTGTTCAACCTGACTCACTGGTTCAGTCCCGATACACGCTGGATGGGCGTGATGCACATTCCGCTGCTGATCATTCCTCTGGTGGCGTTGTTCATGCCCCGGATGGAACGAGATCAGGGCAAAGGAGAGGCAAGATGAACAAAGCAGCCAAGATCGCGCTCTACTTCCTCGCCCTCGGCGCGGCGCTCCTGTTGGGCGGAATCGCCTTCCAGATGATCATCGGCATCTCGCTGATGTCGGTGACCAACAAAAGCGCTGAACTCTTCGGCTACACGCTGATGTCCCGTGGCTCGATCCTACTCATCGTAGCATACGGTATGGTCTTCCTGTCGGGGATCGCCTTCTGGTTGCTCGGCCCGTACAAGCTGCGAGATGACCGGTGGTTCCTCGTCGCCTTTCTCTGTTTCTACATCTGGGTCCCCATCGATATCTACACGATCCTATTGGACCTCCGCTTTGCTATGCAGTTCGATCCCCAGGGGCCGCTCACGGAGGAGATGAAAGCCCTCTTTATGTCGCGCCAGCAAAGCCTGGGGCCGATCCCGCTGATCATGCTGTTGGCCTATCTGACCGCCATTGGCATCATAATCTTCAAGCCACGACTTGGGAAAAGAGGACCGCAGTGATCCCATCGATCATCGAAGCCGGGCCGAACAAGAACGCGGAGGCACCTATGCCACGCAAAGATAACCGAATCCGGGTACTGATATGGTTGATCTTGGCACTGCTGGCCCTGGCGTGTGAAAGCGTCGACTTCATTCGCAGGCGGGCCAAGCGGCGAAAACTTTAAGACACTATCTGAGGTGCAACGAACTTTTGGGCTTACCGTCAGACATATACGGCATGAGACGTTGCCTTTACTTCAGTTCAAGTGCGTTGCACCTTGGTCTGCTCATAGAACTAGACAGATAATTCGGGATGGTTCAGAAATAGGTTGACACTTTTTCTCATCATCCCAAGCCCGGCGGTTCCCACGGCCATTGGGCCGTTGGGTCAAAAGAAAAACCACGGGCTACCATTACAAAGTCGCCCTACGGCGACTAAATTCTAACCGGCGCAGGCCGGTTTTGTAAATTTTTATGTGAGGGGTTTCTACGCAAAATAAAAGCGTAAACCAAACTCTGCTTGCTCGTGAACCATCCCGATAATTCAGGAGGAACAATGAAAAACTCTCATCCAGAAGCATCGCCTACTGATCTGCCGATCACGCAAAACCTCACGCTCGCCTATGTCGGCTCTCTCATCATCGCCCTGTTGATGGCCGTCGCGTCCGTCACCGGTCTTGTCTCCCCAGATCAACTCTACCCCACCGAGGAACTGCGACGCTCCTTCGTTCCCACGGACGTGATCAACCTCGTCATCGGGCTGCCCATCCTCCTGGGATCGATGTGGTTTGCGCGGCGCGGTCGGCTGCTGGGGCTGCTCTTCTGGCCCGGCGCGCTCCTCTACGTCCTCTACCACTACATCGTCTACACCTTCGGGCTGCCGCTCAACGCGGGTTTCTTACTCGCTCTCCTGCTCCTGGCGTTGAGCGCCTACACGATGGCCGGCCTCGTCGCCAGCATCGCCAGCCTCGAGGGAAAAGCGATCCAACAGCGACTCAGCGGCGCCGTGTCGGAGCGGATTACCGGCGGCGTCCTGATCGGCCTGGGCATCCTCTTCGCCCTGCGCGCCCTCGGCGTGATCGGCGGCGCCCTCGTCAACCAAGCCGCCCTCTCCCAAGCGGAAATCGCGCTCCAGGTCGCCGACTTCATCACGACCTTCGCGTGGATCATCGGCGGCGCGCTGCTCTGGCGACGCGAGCCGCTCGGCTACGTGGTCGGCGCCGGGCTGCTCTTCCAAGCCAGTATGCTGTTCGTCGGATTGCTCATCTACTTCGCCCTACAGCCCGTCCTGACGGCAACCCCTTTCCCCGTGGCGGATTTCGTGGTCATCTTGGTAATGGGCCAGATCTGCTTCGTGCCCTTTGGGCTGTTCATCCGTGGCATCGCCTCGACTAGAACATCATCGGGCCGAAAATATATCACCATGTTTGAAGGATAACCACCTATGAAAACATCATCTATGAATTGAAGATCAATAACCATCGACTATCCGCCGTCTGCCTGAATCCAGGGGCTTCTGGGGAGCCGGTAATCCTTCTGCACGGGATCACGAGTTCGACGGCGCTCTGGCAGGTCAATCCGGCCCCTTAGGTAGTTCCAGAAATTAAAACCTCCCAAACCTGATGCTTTTTCCTCGGAAAACTCCCCGCTTTTGGGAGACTTATTTTCTTGGAACGGCCTTATCTGCTCGACATCGGGCCGTGTTATTCGCTCAGCCTTCCGGCTCACTACCCGGCGATTGCGCCGACCAAGCGTTGTCCCTCGCATCCGCCTGATCCAGTGACGGAACACAAGCTTGCATCGCGTTGAAAGGTGTAGTTAACTATGAGTTTCGACCAAATCATTGACAGAAATACCTATCCCACCCTTAAATGGCGTAAATCCCAGTTGATGGAACACTTTGGCAACGATGAAGTGTTGCCTTTTTGGGTGGCCGATATGGACTTCCTCGCCCCAGACGTAGTGATTGATAGCTTGCGCAAGCGGGTGGAACACGGCATCTTTGGGTATGAGTACAAAGAGGAGCGTTATTTTGACGCCTTCGTCCGTTGGTACGAGCACCGACATCAATGGGCGATTGGGTTAGAGCATATCAAGTTTTGCCCCAGTGTGTTGAACGCGATTGCTATCCTGATCAACCAACATTCAGAGGAAGGGGATGGCGTTATTGTTCAACCTCCTGTCTTTTTTGAATTCCGTTCAGCGATTAGAAGCAATCACCGAAGACGGATCAAAAATCCGCTCAAAGTCGTGGATGGCAAATATCAGATGGATTTTGAGGATTTAGAAGCAAAAGCCGCCGATCCTAACACGAAAATTATGATTATTTGCAACCCCCATAATCCAGTGGGCCGAGTATGGACGCGGGACGAGTTAGCCCGAGCCGGTGAAATTTGCAGAAGGCACAACGTGTTCGTGATTTCAGATGAAATTCACGGCGATATCGTTTACAAGCCCCATCGATACACGCCCATCGCGTCAATTTCAGAGGAATTGGCTCACCACTCGGCTACCTGTCTATCGCCAGCCAAGACGTTCAATATTGCCGGGGCGGTCGATGCGATGGCAGTGATCGCCAATAAACAATACCGCCAGCAGTTTCACGATTTCGCGCATAGGTATCAGATCAACAAAACAAACGTGTTTACTTCGGCTGCGATTGAGGCAGCTTACAGCCAAGGCGGTGAATGGTTGGATGAATTGTTGGCCTATTTACAAAGCAATGTTGACTTTCTGCGCACTTATCTTCACGATAACCTCTCCCAAGTCAAGCTGATTGAGCCTGAGGGCACATATTTAGTGTGGATTAATTTTGAATCATTGGGATTAAGCACCAAAAGGTTAGCGCAATTTCTGGCACAAAAGGCAGGACTCGCGCTCAATCCCGGTTATTGGTTTGGCCGTGAAGGGGCTGGCTACGCGAGAATGAACATAGCTTGCCCACAAAGTCTATTACAAGAAGCTATGTTTAGACTGTCCTATGCAGTGCGCAATCACTTATAAGCCCCGCATCGATGTCTACCCCGATATTAGCCACGAAACTTTATATTCCGCCTCGTCGTCCGAACGTTGTCCTCCGTTCCCGTCTGATCCAGCGGCTGGATGCAGGCCTTAGCCGCAAATTGACGCTCGTCTCCGCGCCGGCCGGCTTTGGCAAGACCACGTTGGTCAGCGAATGGATCGCCGCCTGCGACCGGCCAGCCGCCTGGCTCTCGCTGGACGAAGAGCATAACGCCCCGCCGCGCTTTTTGGCCTATCTCGTCGCCGCGTTGCAGACGATTGCGCCGGAGATTGGAGGTAGCGTGCAGAGCATGCTCCAAGCCCCTCAGCCGCCAGCCATCGAGACGATACTAACGGCTCTCCTCAATGAGATCGCCACGATCCCCGACACTTTCATCCTCGTCCTCGATGACTACCACGTCATCGAAGCCCCAGGCGTGGACGCGGCCCTTGCCTTTTTGATCCAACATCAGCCGCCCCAGATGCATCTGGTCATCGCCACCCGCGAGGATCCTCAACTCCCGCTGGCCCGTCTGCGCGCGCGCGGCCAACTGACCGAAGTGCGCGCCACAGATCTCCGCTTCACCTCCGCCGAAGCCGCCGAGTTCCTGAATCACGTTATGGGCCTAGCGCTTTCGGCGGACGACATCGCCGCGCTGGCGACCCGCACCGAGGGCTGGATCGCCGGCCTGCACCTGGCCGCGCTCTCAATGCAAGGGAGCGAGGAGATCACGGACTTCATCCAATCCTTCACCGGCAGCCATCGTTTCGTGCTGGACTATCTGGTCGAAGAGGTTCTGCATCAGCAGCCCGAGAGCGTCC
>JAAAOZ010000340.1 GCA_009908585.1 Chloroflexota bacterium | reverse complement strand
GCCATTGGGCCGTTGGGTCAAAAGAAAAACCACGGGCCACTGGGCGTAACACGCCTTAGCGAAGTCGCCCTTCGGCGACTAAGTTCTAACCGGCGAAGGCCGGTTTCGCCCAGGCGTAGCTTGCTACGCCTCGTAGCCGCGAATTCCCTCGGCCATTGGGCCTTGGGGCCAAGGTGCAACGCACTTGAACTGAAGGAAAGGCGCAACCTCATGCAGTATATGCGTGGCGACAAGCCTAAAAAGTGCGTTGCACCTCACAAGACTAAGGTAGTTCCAGAAATTAAAACCTCCCAAACCTGATGTTTTCCCCCCCTGAAAATTCCCCGTTTTTGGGAGACTTATTTTCTTGGAACGGCCTAAACGGTTACAAAATTAAAAGCATCTGTGTCGATCTGTGTTTATCCGTGAGCTAAAAAGTGTCCGGTAGCTAGATGTCGATTGCCGCCAGCATGCCCTGCACGTATTTGGAGAAGCGATAGGCGCGTACGGGGAAGTCGGCGAGCGCCTGCGAGAGGCGGCGGGCGCCCTCCGGGTTAGTAGCGGCCTTGAGTTCGATGACGGCCTGGGCGTCGATGGGGGCCGGGCGGGTGAGGTTGGGCCGCGCGGAGAGGCGCTGATCGTAGGCCCGCAACGCGGTGTCGATGGTCAGGCGGACCACCTCGTCCGGCGTGACGTAGTAAGCCCGCCGGTAGCGGTTGATCAGGGCGGGAAAGGTGTAGGTATTCAGCCAGATTTGCGCCTGGGGCGCGAGTGCGACCCGCAGCCTGCGACGCGCCTCCGGCCACGTGACGCGCGTCAGATCTAACATAAAGCTACGATCCATGCGATTGATCTCCTTCCAGCCGGCCATCCCATCCTTGCACTTCAGCTCCAACTGGGGCAGATGCCACAGCCAGGCCTCCGCCGGATCTGAATAGGGCGCGACGGCGGTCTTGTCGGGGCCGTACCAGCGGAGGCGCAGCTTGGCCCGTTCCGCGATCCCGCCCAGGTTGGCGTCGAGGCCCTGATAATCCGCGCTATCGAAGTAGATGTTGTTGATCTCGCGCGGGGGATAGGCGACGCGCCACTGCGCCGGATGCAAGCGCACCCAGGCCTCGATCTCATCGAAGTGCGGCGGATCGCAGGGGAGTTTGATCTCGTAGCGCGTCGAGGTTATCCGGTAATCCATCGGCTTAGATAATGCTTTCCCATTCTCGCTCCAAGGGGATCGATAGATCCCCGTTTTACTCGCGCCAATCGATATGATGTTCAAAATATACTTAGGGCACGCGGATTTAACAATCCGCTCAGAGCAAAGGGGGGACAATTACACAATAAGAGTCCCCCATCGGCTCAGGTCCATTCGCATCGCGCTCTACTCCGCATCCAGGCCCCAGAAGCGCGTGTCGGCCTCCACCTCGCCCGAGGCCTCGGGGAGCTGCCCCAACGGCACGTAGAGCCGGATGTAGGCAGGCGTCGCGCCGGAGCGGGAGCGGAGCACCAGCGCGTCGGGCGCATCGACCAGCAGCGCGCGATCCGCCGCCTCGATCCAGGGCTGCTGGGGCATCGGGCGCTCGGCGGCGGGCGCTAAGATCATCTGCTCGCGATCCAAGGCCACCCACGCGCTCTCGCCCACGTTGAGGCCCGTCACCTCTACGGGGAAGGCGGTGAGGTTAGCCACGCGCACGACCAGCATCCCCTCGGATTCACTCACGGCCACGCGCACGGGCTGCCGGGGATGGAGCAGCGCGCGCATCTCGGCCTGATGCGCGGCCAGCGCATCCCATGGGAGCGGCGGATAGCCCAAGGCGATGTTCGTCGCCCAGCAGAGCGCGTCCAACTCCGGGGCGAGCGAGGCTTGGAGTTGCTCCAAGTAGGCGGGATCGCTGTAGGTTTGCAGGGCGCGCAGATAAGCCGCCTGGATCTCCGGCGCGCGCGCGAAGGCATCCGGCAGCGGGAACTCGGTCGGCGCGCCCATCCAGCCGGCGCCCACAGGCACGAAGCGCGCATCCGCCGGACGATAGCGCCATAAGAGCGTCCGCCAATCGCGCGTCGGCGCGCCGTACCAGAGCGTCGTCAACGCGAGATAACGGCCCCAGGCCTCGGCATCCAAGACGCGAGCGGGCGGCAGCGTGCCCTCATAGAGCCTCTGCATGCGCTGCGCGGCCTGCTCGCGGTCGTCGGCGTCCTCGGCGGAGGCGACAACCCGCGCGTAGGCGAAGCCGTCATCGGCCAGGGCCGCGCCCGCCTGCGCGTAGGTCGCCAGGAAATCGCGCGCGTCGAAGGCGACGTAGGCATCCTGACCGGCGTCCGGCGGCAGTCCCGTCAAAGCGAAGAGGCCCCACGATTTGCCGTTCACGGTGACGCGGAGCACGCGATAGGGCGTGGTCGCGCCGCCCTCGCGCTGGAGCGTCGTCAGGAAGCCCCAGTGCTGGCGCGATTGCGCATCCGCCGGGAGCAGCAGCGCCCGCTCGCATGCGCAGAGCGCCGTTCCGTCGTCATCGGCGGCGGGGAACTCCACGTAGAGCGGCCATTGCTCGCCCGCGAAGGCGTCGCCCACGTCGGGCGGCAGGCCCACCTCGACCTCGACGCGGTCATCGCCTAAGGTGAAGGTCGCGGGCGCCAACTGCGGCTCGGCCCGATCCCCTAAGGCGCCCTGCTGGACGGCATAGTTGCGCTGCGTCACCAGGCGCTGATAATCCGCAAAGGCGATGTCCATGTAGAGCGTGGGGAGATCGGCGGCGTGCCGGAGGGAATTGACGGCCACGCGCGGGCGGCGGATGAGGACGGTCACGAAGTCGCGCACGCCCCCCAACCCATCGGGGCCGGAGAGCAACACCCCCAGCGCAAATGCGACCACGATCCCTGCCGTGAGCACCGCGCCCCAAGGGAGCGCGGCAAGGCGCGCCGACCAGCGACGCCCCGACGCGGATTCACCGGAAGCGCGCCGTGGTTCAGGCGGGGCTTCGGGCCGGGAGCCGGCATGCAGGTCTCGCTCCGTGATGCGCACATCAGCCCCCCAGTCGCCGCTCTTGCTGCAAGAAGCTGATCTCATTCACAGAAAAATTAGATTTTAGATCGGCGATCAAAGCATCGAGAACGCCGGGATCGCCGCAATCGATGAAGTAGGTCAGTTGGAGCGTACCATCGCGGCTGTCCAAGCGCCGGAAGTTGATCGCTTCGATGTGGCGCAGGAGGCAGGCATTCACCTCGTGGAAGAGCGATTGCTTATCCTCCTCGCGCAGCAGAACATCCAAATAGAGATTCGTCTCCGGCGGGCGCTGCTGCAACGTCATGCGGACCATCATATAGGCCAGCGTCACGAGCACGCCGATGACGGTGACCCAGCGCTGATCGGCCCCCACCCCCAGGCCGATGGCAATCGCGATGAAGAGAAAGATCAACTCCTCCGGCTCCTTGATCGCAGTGCGGAAGCGGACGATGGAGAGCGCGCCGACCAATCCCAAGGAGAGCGCCAGGGAGGTCTTGACGATGCTGATCACCAGGGCGGTGGTCAGGGTCAAGACGGGCAATAATCCCGCCAACTTGCGCCGATTGGCTAAGGATTGGCCGTAGTGTTCATAATACCAACCGACCAACAGCGCGAGAATCAAACCGATGCCCAAATTCAACACCACCGTCGCGGTGGAGAGGGGCGTGGGAGCATTCCAATCGATCATAGGTTACCTCATAGTCCAAAATTTTTTTAATCCCGACCAAGTTCTGTGCATATCTCAAATTCTAACACCAAGCGACGGCTCGAACAAGCCCGGAACAAATGCGGAGTCAACCGCGTCATTATTAAAGAAGCCTCATGATACGACTTGACAAAGTGCGAGGCCTTATTAGGCTATAGGTTGAGTCCACATCGAAGTAAGGGTGAGCTTCTAACATATCTTATAGCAGAAAGGAGATGACAAATTGAACATGAAGAAATTACTCTCAAATCAGATGTTACCTACCTTATCCCGGCAGCGATGGTTACGTAAGAGCACACTGCTGTTCAGCCTGATGCTGGTGCTGATCGGCAGCGGCGCCGGCGCGACGGCGTCCGCGCTCGCCAACGCCGAGGGGCCAACCGGCGTGACCGCCGATGGCCCAAGCCTGCACAATCCAAACTTAGACAACCACGATTGGTATGAATTTCACAACCGTTATCAAGGCGCCTATCCGGTGGGGGTTTGGCTGCCAGATGATGATAACAACTTGTACAATGACATCCCCGCTGATGTTCGTCAGGACTGGCGGCTCTGGTTTAAGCATAATACCGATTTGATCAATGCAGATCCCGAAGAGGGCGATGATAAATTCATCCACACCCAATCTTCTTCGGTCAAGATGCGATTATTTGATGATAGAGGCCATCAGTTAGGCGGCCTATACCAACCGATCTATAACACCATCCCCTGCTTCACCTACGAATTTAAGATGCACGTCTATTCTCGGATCAAAGAGGCCGATGATCGGACGACAGCGTTGCAGGTGGGGATCGACCGGTCAGGATGGCATCCT
>JAAAOZ010000250.1 GCA_009908585.1 Chloroflexota bacterium | reverse complement strand
CACCGCGTCGGGCTGGCTACTGTTGCCACGGCGACCTTGGGGATCAACAAAAGCGCCGATGGGTTGCAGGCCGTGCGCTGGTGGCGTCAAGGTCGCCTTAAGGAGATCATCGAGTACTGCCAGCAGGATGTCGAGGTAACACGTCGCGTCTACGAGTTTGGGAAACTCAATCGTTACGTGCAGTTTTACGACAGAAGCTACCGGCTAAGGAAAGTACCGGTAGCTTGGTAGGAACAAATCAGGCTCTTCAGGAATTCGCCGGGTGCAATTGTGTTATCCCCCCCAACCTAGTAACGACGTGAAAGTTATCCGGCGAAATCCAAAAGTCCCCACAAATCGGAGAGGTTAGGCCGTTCCAAGAAAATAAGTCTCCCCAAAACGGGGAGTTTTCAGAGGGAAAAACATCAGGTTTGGGAGGTTTTAATTTCTGGAACTACCTTAGACTTCTGCAAATCCCTCGCCCGCAAAGGAGTACCCCACGCCCCAGTGCGTACGGATATAGTGAGGCCTATCAGGGTCCTCTTCGATTTTTCGGCGTAGGTAGCGAATGTAAACGCTGAGGTAACGATCCTCATCCGAGCATTCCGGCCCCCAAACGTTCGTCAATAGCTCCTTATGGGGCACCACACGCCCTCGCTGGCCAACCAAATACATAAACAGGCGTGATTCCGTCGGCGTCAGATTGATCACATCCCCCTGGCGTTTGACCGTCCCATCGCGGAGATTAATATAGAGGATGCCATCATCAAAGATGGACTGCCACGAGGCGTGCGCTTCCATACGCTCCCGCCGAAGCACCGCTCGAATGCGAGCCGTCAATTCATCGAAGCTACAAGGCTTGCGGACATAATCATCCGCCCCCAATGAGAGCCCCTTCACGACATCATTCGCGGTTCCCTTTGCACTTAGCATAATGATGGGCGTGTTACAGACATTACGAAAACGCTGGCACGTTGTCCAGCCATCCATCTGGGTCATCATAATATCTAAAACAATCACATCCGGCTGGATGTCATAGGCAACACGCAAGCCTTCCTGACCATCCTCCGCCGTGAAGACCTCAAAGCCCTCCCGCTTCAGACCCATTTTCATCAAATCCAAGAGCGCCTCATCATCATCAATGAGCAAGACTTTCTCTTTCATAACTTCCCCTCACTCAATAAGGCTATTCCAAGGAAATAAGCCTCCCCCAACGAGCGACTTCCCGCCTGTGGCCCTAAGGCCCCATGCCCCAGGGAAGAAAAAAGTATCTGATTGGGAAGGTTTTAAATTTTGGAACTACCTAAGCTCTCTCACCCAACCTAGGGGATGGAATGTCGTCATTCTTGGGAAAAATAAGCCACAGTTCGGCGCAACCCCTCGTCTAAAGCGACCGTTGGCTCCCATCCCAGCGCCCGACGCGCTTTCTCCGCTGTGAGATAAATGCGAAACGTCTCACCCAACTTCTCCGGGCCGTGATAGGGGTCGCGTCCGTAATCGGTGATCTCGGCCAAGGCCTCGAAAATCTCATTCACAGAGGTCCCTACGCCAGCGGCGAGGTTATAAATCTGGCCGGGGCCATGTTCGATTGCCAAGAGATTCGCCGCAACGCAATCCTCCACATAGACAAAATCCCGCACCTGCTCCCCGCTGCCGTTGATCGTGACCTGATCCCCTTGAAGCATCTGCTCCGCGAAGATCGCCACCACACCGGCCTCACCGTGAGGATCCTGGCGCGGGCCGTAGACATTCGCGTATCGGAATACGGTGTAATCCAAGCCATAGTTCTCTTTGTATAGATAGAGATAGTGCTCGACGGCGTACTTACTCACGCCATAAGGACACAGAGGTTTGATAGGATGCGCCTCATCGCACGGCAGATATTCCGGCTCGCCATAGACCGCGCCGCCAGAAGAAATAAAGATAAATTTCTGCACATCAAAGCGAACGGCGCACTCCAAAAGATTCAACGTTCCCACGATGTTCACGTCCGCATCGTAGCAGGGCTTCTTCACCGAGAGGCGCACATCCATCTGGGCCGCATGATGATCAACAAAATCCGGGCGCTCCGCTTCGAAGACGTCCCTCAGTTCGGGGCTACGAATATCAACCTCATAAAATTTAGCCTTGGGATTGAGATTTTCCAAACTACCGGTCGCCAAATTATCGACGACGACCACCTCGTACCCTTGCGCCAAGAAAGCATCCACTACATGGGAACCAATGAAACCACAACCACCTGTAACAAGAACTTTTTGCATAATTCGAGCACCTCTCACAAGACGATTATAATTATCAGTTGTTTAGAAATTGTCAACAAAAAGCAAAAAAGTTATTATAGCCGGACAAGAATTGAATTTGCGGACAATCGCGCAATCCTCATCACCTCATCGCCAAAGGTTAGTAGAAGCCGACTCAACAGGCGAATTCCCGAAGAGCCACGGTTAATAACCCGCTTCCTTTAAATCAAAATAATAGCCTTCGCCCCAAACAGTGTGGATATACGACGGACTTTCGGGATCTTGCTCAATCTTTTGCCGCAAGCGGTAAATATATTGCTTGATCAGGTCTAAATCACCCATCCGCTCAAACCCCCAAATTTGAGAGAGAATAGCATCGTGGGAAAGAACCCTGCCAGTATGCCGAATTAAAAGGCGCAAAACCTCAAATTCTTTGGGAGTCAAATGCACCACACGATCATTGATCTCCAAATCATGACGATCCAAATGCAAGACAACGGAGTTATCAGAAAACAAAACATCGGGGGTGATATCTTCTCGCTCGTTCCCCCGACGCAGTGCAACCTGCAAACGACACAATAATTCCGAAAAATCATAAGGCTTGACGATATAATCATCGCCCCCGGAGGAAAATCCTTGGACGATATTATCAATAGTTCCTTTGGCCGTCACGAAAATAATAGGAGCAGCCGTCATCTCTCGCAGCCGACGACAAACTTCAAAGCCGTCCATACCCGGCATCATCACATCCAACAGGATGACATCGGGGTGCTTGCGATAAGCGCTATGTAATCCAGACTCGGGGCCGTCCGCCAACACGACGTCATAACCTTCTCCCTCAAGGAGAATATGAAGCATTTTTAGAGCATCTCGCTCGTCATCAATCACCAATACCTTAGCTTTATTACGCATCCAATACTACCTTCCTCACAATGTGGCAAAGCCACCAATAAAGGATAACGACATTAATCCTTGCTCAGATAATTCAACAGATCAAGCTCATCCAATGATCAATAAACTAACTCACCTTTTCACGTCTCTTCGAACACCACGGTCAGCTGAGCAAAACGGACAAGATCGCCAGAGTGCAAGCGGATGGGGCGATGCGGCAATAATCGCACCTCGTTGACATAGGTGCCGTTCGTGCTCTGCAGATCTTCCAAGAACCACCCCTCCTCCTTTCGCAGCAGGCGCGCATGCCGCCGCGACATCCCGGCGGTGACGCCACCGTAGGGATCAAGGTCAATATCCGGCAAGCGGGATAGCCGGGGGTCCATCCGCCCGATCAAGACCTCGTTCAGCGGCGGGATCGGCACAGAAGCGCCGGAGGTCGCGATGAAGAGTCGGGCTTGTCCCTCGCTACTGACGGGATGAATGTCGATGCGACTGGTGATCATCCGGGCCGTCAGGGAGTCCTCCGGCGTCGGCGCCGCGCGCTCCATCCGATGCAACACCCGTTGAAGGTCGCTGACGAAGCTCTCCATCGAGGCGTACCGCGCCTCTGGCTGCCGTTCTAACGCGCGCATCAAGACCGTTTCCAGCGATTTAGGCACGTCGGAGTTGACGCTCCGGATAGGCTCCGGCGGTTCGTGCAAGCGAAGCATCATTGAATCCGCTGACGTATCCGCCTTGAAGGGCAAGCGCCCGGCCAACATCTCATAGAGCACAATCCCTAAGCTATAAATATCGGTCCGATGATCCACATCCTCGGCCGCTACCTGCTCCGGGGAGAGATAGACCGCTGTCCCCAAAATCGAGCCGGGCTGCGTAATGCGCTGGGCCGAGCCGACAATCTTCGCCAGACCAAAATCGACCAGCAAGGGCCAATCGGATTGGGCCAAGAGGATGTTGTCGGGCTTGACATCGCGGTGAACGACGCCGTGTTTATGGGCGTGTGTCAAGGCTTCACCGACCGGAATAATCAATTTAAGCGCATCCACACAAGAAAATGTCTTCCCCTTCATCTGCTTGGCCAATGATCCGCCGGGAACATATTCCATAATAATATAAGCGATGCCGCGCTGCCTGTCCTCACCGTAGTTGAAAATGGTGAGAATATTGGGGTGACGCAGGGCTGCAATGGCGCGCGCCTCCCGCTGGAAACGCTTTAGGAATTGCCGCCCGCCCGATTCCTTGATCCGCAGAATCTTGATGGCGACCCAGCGTTCCAACTGCTGCTGGTAAGCGCGGTAAACAACAGCCGCCCCCCCCTGGCCAATTTCCTCCGTGATGCGATGCCCTTCGATAACCTGCCCAATCCAATCCGACATGCCTTCCCCCTCGTTTGCGTTTGTCAGAC
>JAAAOZ010000281.1 GCA_009908585.1 Chloroflexota bacterium | reverse complement strand
ATTCCCCTCACGACCTGCCCTCTTGCCCCTTGCCCCCTGCTCCCTGCCCCTCGTGCCAGCACCAGCGCCACGCCCGGCGCGAGCAGCAGGCCGAGCGTCTTGGTCAAGCCGGTGAGCGCCAGGCAGAGCGCCGCGCCGAGGATCTGCCATGCCCTCTCCCGGCGCGCGGATCTATCGATCCGCTCTGAGCAGGGAAGGACGAACAGCAGCGCCAGCAGCGCGAAAGTGGCCTGGAGGGCGTCGGTGTGAAGCAGGCCGGCGTGTCCGGCCACGAATGGATCTAAGGCCAGGAAGAGCGCTAAGAGCCGAGCGGGTCGCTCGCCGAATCTAGGCCGGGCCAGGTGATAGGCGCCGACCAAGGCCAAGGAGGTCGTCAGCGCCACCAACAGGCGCCCGGCGGGCAGGAAGTAGGCCAGGTGGGTGAAGGCCGCGCCGTTCTCCGGGGCCAGCCAGGCCATCTGGCGAATCCACGTCAGGTGAGCGGCGGCCTCGGCGGGATGGAGCCACGCGGTGAGGCGCACGCCCAGCGCGCCCAGCGCCATCGTCGTCAGGCCGGGATGGCCCGTCTCCGGGATGGCGGCCCAATCGCCTGCGGCCACAGCATCCCCAAAGCGAACGGCGCGCAACACCCAGATCGGCTCGTCGGGCGTGACGTAGCGGCCCATCGGCGCCAAACGCACCACCATCGCGACGACAAAGAGCGCCAAGCTCAGGCGCCATCGCCGGGCCGAGGCCAAAGCCGTCGAAGAACGCACGGCTTCGCTATTCCTCCGCGCGGATCACGTAGATGGGCTTATCCTGCACCTCGTAGTAGGTGCGGATGAGCAGTTCGCCCAGCAGGCCCATCACCAGAAACTGCACGCCTAAGATCATCAGCAGGATGGCTAAGGAGAGCAGCGGGCGATTGCCGATATCGGCGCCGGTGATGAATTTGAGCAGCGTCAGGTAGAGGCCCATCAGGAAGCCGATCCCGCCGCTGGCGAGGCCGGCCAGGCCGAAGAGCTGCATCGGGCGGCCCATGTAGGTGAGCAAAAAGGAGACCGTCAGCAGATCCAACAGGACGCGGATCGTGCGCGTGATGTTGTACTTCGATTGGCCGTATTGGCGCGGGCGGTCGTTGACGGGCGCCTCGGCGACGCGCACGCCGATGCGCGAGGCCAGCGCGGGGATGAAGCGGTGGAGTTCGCCGTAGAGCTGGACGTTCTTCGCCACCTCCCAATGATAAACTTTGAGGGAACAGCCGTAGTCGTGCAATTCCACGCCGGTCGATTTGGCGATCAGGCGGTTGGCCATCATCGAGGGCAGCCGGCGCGAGAGAAACGGCTCCTTGCGATCCTTGCGCCAGCCGCTGACGATGTCGTAGTCGCCGCTCTCGGCCTCCGCGCGGGTCGTTTTGGCCGTCGGCGTCCATCGTGACGACGTAGGCGCCGCGCGCCTTGTCGAACCCGGCGGCGAATCCCGCCGTCTGCCCAAAGTTGCGGCGGAAGCGGATGATGCGCAGGTGCGGTTCGTCCGCCTTCAGGCGGCGCAGCACCTCGACGCTATTATCCGTGCTGCCATCATCCACCGCGATAATCTCATAGCTGTGATCCATCGCCTGGAGGGCGGCGGAGAGTTCGGGGATGAAGGCTTCCAGGTTCCCCGCTTCGTTGTAGACGGGCAGGACGATGGATAGATCCAACGTCGGTTGGTCAGGCTGATTATGCATAGAAGGATGTCCTTTCTGATTTTCTAGATGTTTATATACCTGACTGCTTTGTACTATGCTTGACACAAGTGTCAAGTACGTTATAATGGCGGGGCGTTTGGAACGGCATTATTGGAAAATAATCGCGCCGCAATAAGGCGTCACTGAACTTGAGGAGGATGGTGAGATATGGCAAAGAAGAAGGGTCCCCGCATTTTAGTCAAGATGAAGAGCACTGAAAGCGGGCATATGTATCATACAGAGAAAAATCGCCGCAATGACCGTGGGCGCTTGGAGTTGAAGAAGTATGATCCAACCGTGCGCCGCCACGTGCTCTATCGCGAGACCAAGTGATCGCTTAAGTTTTTAGCTGTTTGACATTGCGCGGCCCGATTCGAGTAACTCGAATCGGGCCGCGTTCGTTTCTATCCCCTTCCGGAAGCATAAAAGCTGCTAAATCTACTGGTTCTTCAGGAATTCGCCGGGTGCAATCATACTATCCCCATCCTCAACCCAATAACGACGTAAAAAAGGTCTGTGATCCCCACAACCACACAAATCCGCGTCATTTTTAGGGCTATCCGGGGAATTGTCCGGCGAAATCCAAAAGACCCAATCTACTCCATCTGCTGATTGAGTGCGTAGGTCAGGGAATTCGAAGCAGATCGACTGGGAAAATTGCCTTAGGCCGTTCCAAGAAAATAAATCTCCCAAAAACGAGCAGTTTTCTGAGGAAAAAGCATCAGGTTTGGAAGGTTTTAATTTCTGGAACTACCTTAGTTGCGCCAGAGCATCCTTAGCCAAGTTTAAGGTAAACGAAGCTGGGGTTGATGCGTGCGCTAAATCGCTTGGCGTGAAATCTCGTGCATTTCCAGCTCTTGGTACTACTTCGTTTACCCGGTCAGCGCCGCCTCGGCGTGGATCTGCGCGTAGCGCACGCCGTCGACCAGCGGTAGCCCCGGCAGATCGACGATCCGCACGCGGTTGATGGAGGCGTTCGGCGGCGTGGTGGGATCGTGGGGCGGGGAAGTTTGGGGTTTTTCATGGGTTGTCTCCAAAAGAAAAGGCTCCTATCGATGGAGACGGTAGGAGGGAAGGCCCGCCTGCGAATGAATTCGAGGCTGATACACAAAACCCGTTAAAAACGGGTTGAAAAACCGCTCGAAAAAGCAACCCCTAGTGCGTTTTAACGCACTTTAGATATCAGCCGAGGGTTTCAACCATCGGCACGGTGCAGGGATGAATACTCTGTGACCCTAACTCACTCTTGGGTTCGTACTTTGCGCACCCAAGCGCTACTGTCTTGCATATCATCGCGATCTTACCACATACCAACAAAGGGTTCATCGCTCAAGCTTCTCTCAGTTGGTACCTTTTCAGATTGCACTTGACTCTTATAGCGAGTTTGTAGAAAAGCGATGAAATCTAAGATTTCTTGTTGGGTAGTGGGAGGTAGTGTGTTTAAAGATTGCAATATCTGCTCTTGAATCATCATTTTGACCCTCCAAAGTAAGCAATATCTCAACCGCGGATTCCCTGCCCCTTCAGGTTAGGGGGGCGCTGAAAGTTCAGCGTCATCACATTGCCCGGCGTCGTCAAAATCACATCGCTATTGTTCTCAATGATGGTGATGCCCATTATTCTACCTTTCCAATATCTTTGTTTGTATTCTTCCGTGATGTTGGCATAGTCAGCTTCTGCGATGTAAGATTTTCCTTGGTTTGTATGGGTAAAAGATGGGGGTTAGCGTTAATCTCATCCAGGGCAGAAAGTGTGAACGTCTGGGCTGCGATGTAGCCGTAGGTGTATCCTTTGCGGGTCAGCGTTGCTGTGAAGGTCTTTACGTCTTCTGTGTCTATCAGGGGAGCTATTTTCAAAAGTGACCATTCGTCATCTTTCACAACGTAGTGATCGACACCAAACAGGGCACAATTTAACACTAGATAGCCGTTGTCGTGGAAGAAGTCCACAATGTTATCGGCGATAATCGTCAGGTACTCTTTCTTTGATCTTTCAGGGGGGCGCAGCTTGTCTCGGGGTTGCGATGATATGAGGTTGATGATCATTAAAATTGCAACAATTATAGCAATCCATCCCGGCGCAGATTGGTGCCATCCCCACACAACCAAGGCCATAATCGAGTAGGCAAAAGCGATGATGAGCAACGCAATAAAGATACTCACTGGGTTGGGTGTCTTACCGAGTGCCCCCATAACCCCTATGGTGATCAATATAACTCCGATGACCAGAGGTAGGATCATTACATCATCCTATCCCGCGCATCATCTCCTGAAGGATTTCAAAAATCAACTCGGTGACCTCGGCCACTAAGCCTGCCCCCAGCAGCACAAAAAGCATGGTGAGCAGAGAGCAGACCATCGATATGACAAAGAGGACAAGCCAGATCTTGGCAATAAAGTCGATGGCGGTCAACTTGCGGTCGATCCGGGCCAGGAGATAGATCTGCCTATCACTCGACGTCATCGGGAAATCCTTGCGTTGAGTCGCATCGACGTTGGATAACTGGCGATAGATCCAGCGCCCGGCCAGGATCGCCACCGCGAGGGCTGCACATCCCGCCGCGACGAGGGCTATGATCTCGAATTCGATGGCCCCCAGCAGAATCGCCCCCACCATAACGATGATCAGAGCTCCCAGAAGAGAAAGTGTGGTCTTGGTTTTGTTGGTCACGAATCCTCCTGATAGAAGAAAAGGCCCAGAGTAATCTGGGCCTTTTTATTGAGCTAATGGCCAACGCCTTAACGCTGCCTCCGTTCGAGTTCCTCGGTCTGCCGCTCTCCCATCTTCTGCATCGCTGCGCGATGCATGATCCCGCCCAATCCCGTCAATATCAGAGC
>JAAAOZ010000143.1 GCA_009908585.1 Chloroflexota bacterium | reverse complement strand
CTGGACGCCTGCGCCTAGCGCGACGACCTCCTCCGGATTGAGGGACATCACCGGCTCGATGCCGATGTGATTGGCCATCAACTCCCACACCGCCGGGATGCGGGAGGAGCCGCCCACCATCAAGACCTGCGTCAATTCGTCCGGTTCGACCTCCGCATCTGCTAAGACCTGATCGACCGATTCGATGGTCAGCGCCAGGAGATCGGCGATCTCGTCCTCGAATTCTTGGCGGCTGATCTCGTGCTCGATGTGCAGCGGGACGCCGTCCTTCTCCGCGATGTACTCCTCTTTGATCCAGGCGAAAGGCTGCGACGATAGCTCGATCTTGGCGATCTCGGCTGCACGTAACAATCGCGCCCACGCCCGCCGGTCCTGGCGCAGGTCGATGCCGTGCTCAGCCGTGAAGGCATCGGCCACCATGGCGGCCAGCCGCTCATCGAAGTCGTCGCCGCCCAGGCGGGTGTTGCCGTGACTGGCGCGCACCTCGACGATGCCGTCCATCATCTCCACCAGCGAGGCGTCAAAGGTGCCGCCGCCCAGGTCGTAGACCAAGGCCATCTGGTCTTTCGTGCGGTCGAGGCCATAGGCTAAGGCCGCCGCCGTCGGCTCATTGATAATCCGCCGCACGTTGAAGCCGGCGACGCGCCCCGCGTCGCGCGTGGCCTGCCGCGCCGCATCGGAGAAATATGCCCTTTAATTCGCGCAGGATGAACGCCGAAATCTCCTGGGGGCTGAATTCGTTCTTGCCCAACGTGACCCGGCGCGCGGTGCCCATCGAGCGTTTGATGGAGCGCACCGTGTTCTCCGGGTTGAGAACGTACTGGTTGCGGGCGGGCGTGCCCACCAGCCAGTGACCGCCCGGCGCGTAGGCCACCACGGAGGGGATGATGCGTTCATCTCCGTTGGGAAGCATCACCGGGCGGCCATCTTGTACAATCGATACTCCTGAATTCGTCGTTCCTAAATCAATACCTACAATCGGTTTCATATATTCTCTTTACCTCTTTGTTGTCGTTGTCTCGATTTCAAGCGCTATGCAAGCCGCTTTTCCTTTTCTTGTTTCGATGATTCAGTCTTCTTGCCGTAGACGACGACCTCGGCGTAGCGCAACACACCGCCCGGCGTGCGATAGCCGCGTCGTTCCTCGGCGGCGATGACGCCCGGCGGGCCGTCGTCCGCCGTGATTTTTTCCACGGCCACGTGTTGATAGGGATCGAATTTGTGGCCCACGGTGGGAATAGGGGTGACGCCCTCGGATGCCAACATCGACAGCAGACGCTCGCGCACCATGCGCAAGCCATCCAACCAGTTGGCCAATTTCGCGCGGTCGGCCGGCGAGACCAAGTAAGTCTGCTCGGCCTTGAGTTTTCCTGATTGGGCGACCTTATCGCGCTGGGCTAGGTACTGCTGCCCGTTGGCAATCGCAGCGTCCAGGCCATCCAACGTGGGCAGGAGGGCGGAGAGCCATTCCTGCTTGGCGGCCGCGACCTCTTTTTCGATCAATGCCTCGATGGCCCGATCCTCGCGGCTCTGTTGCTCCTGCAAGGATTGCAGGGCGGACTGCAAGCGATCCGCCTGGGATTCCGTCAGCATGTTAGCCTTGTATTGGGTTTTGCCCAACTTGCGGATCTCTTGCTCTAGTTTTTCCAATTGTGCGCCGTTTTTGCCGTTCGCGCCGGCGGTCGGAGCGGAACCCTTCTGCTCCACCTGGGAGAGTAAGTCGGCCAACGTCGCCCAGACTAACCGCCGATCACTCATCGTACAATCCCACCTTGCGATAATCCTCTTCTAAATTGCTCCGTCCCAGATCGCCCTGCAACTCCAACAATTTCCAGATATGCTCGGCGTGGAAGTCCAAATCGGGGTGCCGTCGTCGTTTGCGGGGCCGCCAGGGCGGCGGCGGTTGGAAAAGGAAGAGATCGGTCTCGGCTTTCACGTCCTCGGTGCGCAACTTCTCATAGGCTGCGCGGATTAATTTGAATGTAGCGGCGTCCTCTTCTGGCGGGTGTTCGCGTACTAATCGAAAGTAGGCGTGTTTTACCTGACGCCGCGAGGCGCCGCGTTGCAAACCTAACACCGCATAGGGGTCTTCACTCTCGAAGTTCGGTTCCGGTACATTCGCCTCTTCCCCTAAACTGGGCGTTTGAAAACTTCTCTCTGCTATCATGTCGTCTTATACCTCCTAAAATTCTTCCGGGAAGGGGCCGCCTGGGCCGAACGGGCCGAATGGGCTACTGAGCAATGCGTTCAATAGACCTGGCGGCATCGTTGCCATCTCTCGAAGCGCCCGGATGCGGTCCAGCTCTTCGTAGTCTTTCTCCTGACGTGCTATAGTTTCTGCTTTTCTCAAATAACGACGGCCCTGACGCTGATCCCCTTGACGTAATGAGATCAAAGCTAAGGACGTGTAGGCTGCGCTGGGCTTCTGATCAGCCTCAATAGCTCGATTAAGATATTCTGCGGCCAGATCGTACTGCTGGGTTATCGCGGATAACATCTCGCCGATCTGGAGCAAGACCAATGAGTCTGGGCCGCTATGCTCTACAGCGCGCTCGAGCCATTCGCGTGCCAGTTCAACGTCTTTCTCTTCTGTATAGCGCGCATCTTGAAGGTAATAGGTGCCGATCGCCATATAGGCGTCGGGGGGCACATTGGGCAGGGTCTCTTCAGCTTGCGTTATCACCTGAGCGATTTTCTCCGGTTTCTCGGCCCTCAGCCATAGATCGATGCACGCCATGTACTCCCTCATCGTAAGCTTGTCTCGATCCAAGATCCTGGCCACACACGCTTGCACCTCGTCCATCTCATCGGCCATCACATGGCAGCGGCCCAAGAGTGTGAGGACATCCACATTTTGGGGTTGATGGTCCAATGCCTGTTGGAGCATCTCGTAGGCATATTCGAGGCGGCCCCACCGCAAGCTATCCTCCGCTTCATTGAGATAATAATCGATGAGGGCCTGTTGAGCTTCTAAATTACTGGGCTCAAGTTCTAGGGCGCGTTGTAAATAACTCGGCGCGGCGCTCTGTTCCCACCATCGCGCGTGGGCGGCCAGCACTTCTCCCATCAGGACGAGCGCCGGGACGTACTCAGAATCACGGTCTAAGATGCGTCCCAGTTCGTTTTCAGCGGCTTGAAATTGCCCGTTATCTAATAAGCCGCGAACTAGCTCCATTCGGGTCTCCAGGTTATCGGGATTCCATTTGACGGCCATGCGATACACATGGACAGCCTCATCGTATTCCCCGGCCTTGACGTAGGCTTGCGCCGCGCGCTTCCACAATTGCGCGACCTCTTCATCGCTGATGGCGTCCCGGTGGTCGTCTTTGCGGGGACGGCGGCGCAGCACTTCGCGCCACGTCTCTCCGGCCTGGAGGTAATCCTCGTGCCGCTCGTAGGCCAGCGCGAGGTTATAGGCCGCTCGAAAGCTACCGTCCTCCAGATCATACGCCTTCTGCCACTGTTCCTCCGCCTGCGACCAATCCCCTTGATTGGCGGCTTGATAGCCCAAACGATGGTGGGCCTGCGCGCGCAACTCCTTGAGGCTGGGCTTGTCGGGGCGATAGCGCGTGGCTTTGCGCGCTGCCCGCAGTGCGCTTTTCGCGTCGTCCTCCTCCAACCGCGCCTCTGCCAACCGGTGAAAGCTCTCACCCAAGTTGAGCGTGAGCGAAGGGGAGGTCATCCCCAAGGATTCCGCTTCTATCCAATGCTGCCGCGCTGTTTCCCAATCCTCTTGTTGGCCCGCTGCATTGCCCAGATAATAATGAATGAAGGCGGACTTCTCCGCTGCCTCGGATGCGTCTAACGCTTCTTGGAGCAGCGATGTGGCCTTGTCCAAGTCGCCTTCATCTAAGGCCACCACGCCATGCCACAGCGGCGGCGCCGCGTCATCTAATTTATAAGGTCGACGTCGGAATGTCTGAACGTCGCGCAACATCGCTCGTTCGGTCTCGGACAAATCGTCCCACACCGGATGTTCTTCTGGGGGCTTCTCCTGTTGGAGCAGGCTCAATGCCAGGGGAAAGGCTGCGCGCTCGGCGATCTCAGATTCATCTTTGCGCAGTTTCTCATAAATGCGAACGGCCTCCTTTTGATTGCCTTGTAGATGCAGTCCCAGACCCAAATGATAGGTGAAACGAGGATCGTCGGGGTACATCTCCAATGCGCGCCGGAGATCCTCCACGCCAGTATCTACTTTATCCTGTTGATGAATGCGCTCGACGCCGCGCCGGAAATAGGCCTCCGCGAAGATTCGTTTCGGCTGCATCTTCTTAAACTGCTCACCGACGCGCTGCCACAGTTCAATGGCTGTGTCATAGTTGCCTTCGAGGAATGCGTGATGACCTCGTTCTCGAAGTCTCGCTGCGCCCTGTCGATTGCGTTTTCTTGCCATATATCACTTTCTCCCGTGATAGAAACTCGTGGCCTTTCGGGAATTCGCCGGGGGCTGTCTATGGCATTGTCCGGCGAAATCCAAAAGACCCAATCTCGTATAGTAAATTACCCCCCTGTCATTTGTGAATGGGGGGTAATCATTTGGTAGACCTTCTAAATA
>JAAAOZ010000233.1 GCA_009908585.1 Chloroflexota bacterium | reverse complement strand
CATGCCGGCTTCACTCACGACCTGGCAAGGATGCATCATTACGCGGTGCGGTCGGTCGAGAGCTTCCTGGTCAAGCGCGACCGCGGCCGGACCAACCATGTCGGTGACGACCAGGGCCTTCTCGTACTCCGCCAGATGCTCCGCCACCTTCGCGCGCAGATCATCCACGTCGCAGTGCTCGTAGACGATGATCTTGGCCCGGCTGAGGCGCGCGCCATCGATGATACTGGCGTGGTTGAGCCGGTCGGAGAAGATCACGTCGCCCTTGCCCACCAGCGGCGGGATCGCGGCCTGATTGGCCAGGAAGCCGCTCTGGACGTAGAGCGCGTCCTCCACGTGCTTGAACTCGGCGACCTTCCGCTCCAGCTCCTCGTGAATCGCCAGCGTCCCGGCAATGGAACGCACGGCCGTCGGCCCGGCGCCGTACTTATCCAGCGCAGCCTGCGCGGCCTCCACCAGGCGCGGATCGCCCGCCAGCCCCAGATAGTTGTTGGTGCACAGATTGAGCACCTTCGCGCCATCGACCATCATCCACGCGCCCGGCGGCGATTCGATGGTGCGCAGGTCAATAAACCGCCCGCTTTCTTTGAGATCCGCGAGCGCTTCCTCGATCCATTCCAATCTTGCTTCGGTCATATCGTCCTCCTTGGGTTTGACTGTTTCTTTTTTTTGACCTCCTTGCGAAGGGTGCTGGGAGACTTCAGACACAGAACACGACTCAAACGTCCAAGAGACTCGTCGCCTAAAACCTCTCTCGAACCTTCGCAAGGGTTAAATTCTTTTATTCTCCCGGATACATCACGATCTTGCCGCTCTCGCCGGAGGCCATCGTCTCGACGGCTTCGTGCCAGCGGCTGAGGGGGAATTCGTGGGTGATGATGGGCGTGAGATCCACGACCTTGGCGGCCAACAGCGCCCGCATCTGATACCAGGTCTCCCAGAGGCGCCGCCCGGCGATCCCGTGCAACGTGATGCCCTTCATAATCACCAGATTGTTCATATCGAAGTTGTCTAGCGTGTCGGGGGCCAGCCCCAGCAGCGAGGCCTCGCCGCCGGGCTTGAGCAGGTGCAGGCCCTGGATCAGGGCCGCCGGCGCGCCCGACATCTCCAACAGCACATCGAAGCTTTTGCCGCGCACGGCGTCCTGCGCACGGCGTGCGACGTCATCCTCGCGGGGATTGAGCGCCAGGTCGGCGCCCACCTTCCGCGCCAGATCCAGCCGGTAGGGGCTGAGGTCGGTCGTGACGATGATCTCCGCGCCGAACGCGCGCGCCACCGGGATCGACATCAAGCCGGCGGGGCCGCAGCCGGTGATCAACACCGTCTTGCCGCGCATATCCACCGCCGAGACGGTGTGGACGGCGTTGCCGAAGTTCTCCTGTAAGCTGGCGACCTGCGGCGCCATCTGGGGCGGATTTTTCCAGGCGTTCTCCACGGGGATCGTGATATATTCGGCATAACATCCATTCGTATCGACGCCGATAATGCGCGTGTTGGGGCAGACGTGTCCCTGACCCAGCTTGCACTGCTGGCAGACGCCACACACAATATGACTCTCCGCCGAGACATAATCTCCCACCTGCGGCTCATTCGCGCGCACCTGGGCGCCAACCTCGACGATCTCGCCCGTGAACTCGTGCCCGACGATCAGCGGCGGCTTAATCCTCCCCTGCGACCACTTATCCCAATTATAGATGTGAACGTCGGTGCCACAGATAGAGGTCGCGGTTACTTTGACGAGCACCTCGCGAGGGCCAGGGGGGGGGATCTCTTCACGAATCAATTCAAAACCAGGCCCGGCTTGCATCTTGGCCACAGCTTGCATAGTGGACATACATTTCTCCTTCGTAAGTTCATAATGGGGGATGCAAAATGAGGCGCCTGCGCAAGACGCCCTATGTAAAAGTATACCGATTTCCCCCGGATGAGGCAACGGCAGACGCGCCACAAGCAAGATGACATGTGTAACCTACAAGCGAGGGGGCAAACGAAGCAGTAACGAGAGCAATTTTCCCGGTCGATCCGATTCGAATTTCCAGGAGTTCAATCTTTTTCCCATTGTGGGCTTCGTGGTATACTTAGCATAACACGCGGACGATGTGGCCTCTATCAAATCAGGTCATCGCTTGCGTCTATCGTTCTAAATCACATACGTTAAGGAGCTATAGCCAATGACAAATTTCCTCACCTTAGCCGATCTTACATCGGACGAGATGCACGATATTTTAGATTTAGCGATCAACATCAAAGAGGCGTGGCAAGCCGGCGAAGAGACGCCCTACCTTAAGAACAAGGTCTTGGGGATGATCTTCCAGAAGCCCAGCCTGCGCACGCGCGTTTCCTTCGATGTCGCGATGCTCCAGTTGGGCGGCAACGCGCTCTATCTCTCGCCCAACGAGATCCAACTGGGCAAGCGAGAGAGCGTCGCCGACGTCGCGCGCGTGATTTCGCGCTATGTGGATATTGTGATGGCGCGCGTCTTCGGGCACTACGATCTGGTCGAACTGGCCGAGTACGCGAGCGTCCCCGTGATCAACGCGCTCTCCGACTACGCGCATCCGTGCCAGGGGATGGCCGACTTTATGACGATCTTGGAGAAGCGCGGCGGCTTCGAGGGGCAGACGTTGGCCTACTTAGGCGACGGCAACAACGTCTCGACCTCGTTGCTGTTCGGCGCCGCGCTCTTGGGGATGGATTTCACCATCGCCACGCCGAAGGGCTACGAATTGCATCCCGCCGTCTGGGATATGGGACGCAGCCTCGCGGCGGAGACGGGCGCGCAGCTCGTCGCCACGCACGATCCCATCGCAGCCGCGACGAACGCCGACGTCCTCTACACGGACGCCTGGGCCTCGATGGGTCAGGAGGAAGAGGCCGCCAAGCGACGCCGCATCTTCCCGCCCTATCGCATCGATGAGAGCAAGCTGGCGCCTGCCAAGGACGATGTCATCGTGATGCACTGCCTGCCCGCGCATCGCGGCGAGGAGATCACCAACGCTGTGGCCGATGGCCCGCATTCCGCGCTCTTCGATCAGGCCGAAAACCGCCTCCACTCCGAGAAGGCCATCTTGGTGTGGTGCTTGGACGCAGCCTAACGGGGAAAGTTATTTCCATCTTAGTCCCAAACGGTTATGAACGTTTAACTCAGCCTTGCGAGGATGTCGAGTATCATGATCTTCGCAAGGCTGATTCAGAAGAACCATCAACACCCACGGAGGTTGACCTATGGCAGGGAACCGCATGCGTTTTGATGAAGCAATTCAAAAGGCCAACGACTACGTCTGGGCCGAGGAATGGATCAATGCCCTGAAAGCCTATCGCCGCGCGCTGCGAGAGTTTCCAGACGACGTCTCGGCGCTGATGGGCTATGCCTGGGCGCTGTTGAACGCCGAGGAACTGGATGAGGCGCTAGAAATCTACAAGCGACTGACAAAGCTGACGCCTTCAGATCCCGGACCGTATGAGCGCATCGCCGAGATCCAAGAGGCACAAGGAGAAACGGCAACCGCGGCCGAGATGTATTATCAAGCCGCTCGACACTACAGGCAGCAGGGCCTGACCCGCAAATATATCGCGGCGCTTGAATCCTCCGCCACGCTGGAGCCGAACAATCCCAACGTCTGGACCTATCTGCTGGAGGTCTACAAGCAGCAGCGGGATGTGGACAACGCAGTGTTAGCCGCTGTCTGGTTGGCGCATCTCTACCAGGATCAACATCGAGATCGCGCCGTCGAGGTCTGCCGTGAAATGCAACAATTCATCTCCCACGATCCCAGGCTCGCCAAGACGTTGAAGATGCTCCAAAGCGGGCGCCGCATCGAGGAACCGCCCCCCATCGGCTCGCGCATTCCGATGCCGACCGATGAACTGGAGGAGGGCGACGGCGAAATGGAGGAAGAGGAAGGCGGCCTCCTCCAGCAGGCGCAGCATCGAGCACTGGAGCAGTTGGCGGAATCGATCTTCGAGGAGGATAAGCCCCAGGTCGCCGGGTTCTCGCAGATGGAGCTTGATATGCTCATTGGCAAAGCCATCGATACACAGACGCGCGGAGACCTGGAAGAGGCGCAGAAGACCTACGAGAAATTACAGAACGGCGGGTTCTCGACCCCACCGATTCATTTCAATTTGGGCATCCTCTACCAGGAACAAGGGCGATTCGCGAAGGCCATTGAGCAATTCAGACAATCGCTCTCCGCACCGGAATACGAGTTGGGCAGTCATTTCGCACTGGGTGAGTGCTTTCTCGCTCAGAAGAACTACACCGAGGCGCTGGAGCACTATCTGGCGGCGCTCAAAGCGTTGGATCTGACGACGGTCGGGGCCTCGCGCGCCGAATCCCTCCGTCATGTCTACAACAGCCTGACCGATAGCATGATCGAAGCGGATAAGCCGGATAAGAATCGGAAGTTGTGCGAGTCCCTCTCCGATTTCTTGGGGCAATCTGGGTGGCGAGATAAGATCCAGCAAGCGCGGGAGAGCTTAGATCGCCTGACCAGCAGCGAAGCGGTGTTGAGCATCGCGGAGCTAGTCAGCCGCCCCGACGCGGCGGGCATTTTGCAA
>JAAAOZ010000367.1 GCA_009908585.1 Chloroflexota bacterium | reverse complement strand
CATCCACGTGCCGGCCGGCGTCGCCGCGCGTATCCGCTCCGACTCGGGCCTGGTCGATTTTCGCGTCGATCAGGAGCGCTTCCCGCGCACGGGCGACTATTATCAATCGCCCGATTACGACGAGGCTGAGCACAAGGTCGATCTGCACGTCGAGATGGGCGTGGGATCGGTGAAGATTCTGGGATAAGCTTTTACTTTATCGCATCTAATTTATCATCCATCTGATAGGAGGAAAAACTAAATATGAAACGCTTTGATTGGCGCATTCTTTGGGGCATCTTGCTTGTCTTAGGCGGCATCGTCTTCTTGATGGACAGCTTTAACGTGATCAATCTGGCCTTTTTCTTCAACCGCTTGGCGCCTCTACTGTGGGTCTTTATCTTCGCCGTGCCGGGCGTGGGCTTTTTGCTCTACTTTCTAAGCTCCCGATCCGATTGGTGGGCGGCCATTCCGGGCTTCACGCTGCTGGGGCTATCGTTTCTAATCGGATATGAGACGATATTCCCCCGGGCCTACGGCAATTTAGGCGCCGCCGTTTTCTTGGGCAGCATCGGGCTGAGCTTCCTCACAATCTACATAACGACGGGAACAGAACAATGGTGGGCGTTGATCCCCGCCGGATCGCTCTTCTCCATCGCAATGACGGTCATAGCCGACTCCATATTCCGCGAAGGCGACCTGGCCGGCGCCGTCTTTATGCTGGGGATGGGCGCGACCTTCGGCGCGGTTTACCTCTTGCCCACGTCAGAGGGGCGGCAGCACTGGGCCATCTATCCCGCCGGCGTGATGCTGGTGATCGGCTTTTTCATCATGGTCTCCGCGGCCCAGTTCTTGGGCTACATCTGGCCCTTGGCCTTGATCGGATTGGGCGCTTACCTAATCTATCGCTATCTGCGCCCGGCGTAACCCCCCAACCTTGCGAAGGTTACGGGAGAATTTACTGAGAGGACACTTTTCTATTTAGCGTATGCCTTTGATTGAAGGATTGACGTATAACCTTCGCAAGGGTCGAGATAAAACAAAGGAGGAGCATGAACACACAACTGTATCGCAGTGAACACGACCGCATGATCGCGGGTGTTTGTGGTGGATTAGCACAATATCTCAACTTAGACGTCACTCTGATTCGGCTCTTCTTCGTCCTGTTGGCGCTGGGCGATGGTATCGGCGTGATGCTCTACATCATCCTGTGGCTGGTGATGCCGGAGGAATCCCAAGTCGATCAAAGTTCGCTGGAGAAGAACGTCTCCAGCGGCGCCGGGCAGATGGCCGAGAAGGCCGGCCAGATGGGGCAGGATGTGCAACGCGCGATCAGCTCGCCGCATCCCCAAACTGGCCTGATCATCGGCGCGGCGCTGATCGGGATGGGTATTCTCTTCCTGCTGCGGAATTTAGATCTCTTCTGGCTGAGTTGGCTGAGTTTAGACGTCCTCTGGCCGGTGCTGTTGATCATCGGCGGGATTGTCCTGCTCGTGCGACGCACAAGGGATGTGAGCTAACATGAACGAGCGACACGAACGCGAGAGCATCGTCGGCCCGATCCTGCTGATTGGGTTGGGCGTCATCTTCCTGTTGAACAACCTCGGCCTGCTCGCCTGGCACTCCTGGGGAACGTTGCTGCGTCTGTGGCCCGTCCTGCTCATCGCCTGGGGCATCGAATTGATCTTCGGGGATGACTCGATTTGGGGCCAGATCATCGCGGCGGCGTTGATTGTGGCGGCGCTGGCCGGGGCCGTGTGGCTCACCGCCACACCCTCTCGATTGGGCGCCGAGCAGACGCTGGAGATCAGCCATCCGCTGGATGACGCCGCGCGTGCGACGATCCGTCTGGAGCGCGGCGCGGGCCGGATCA
The DNA here is from genome assembly GCA_009908585.1 of Chloroflexota bacterium. Classification (GTDB taxonomy): domain Bacteria; phylum Chloroflexota; class Anaerolineae; order B4-G1; family SLSP01; genus JAAAOZ01. The sequence goes on along the minus strand of JAAAOZ010000367.1, from coordinate 2,717 downwards.
TCGTGGATGCGTTGGAGGATTCGACCGATCTGGTGGAAGGCGTGGCCTATCATCTCAAGGGCGAGAAGATCCGTGAAGACTACGACAAGGTCGGCAACGAGGCGATTTTCACGCTGACCTCGCAGAATTTGTTCGCCCAATTTACTCCGCAGAGCAGCGCGTCACCGGCGTGGGAACTGAGCCTCAATCCGCGCCCCGATCTCACGCTGAACGCGGATCTGGGCGTGGGGGAGTTCAGCTTCGACCTCAGCGACATGAATCTGGACGAAGTGGTCATCGATTTCGCCGTGGGCAGCACGACTGTCACCTTGCCGGAGGCGGGCGATTACACCTTGGACATCGACGGCGCCATCGGGCAGATCATCATCGAGGTTCCACGCGGTACCGCCGTGCGCATCGATCCCGACACCGCCCTCGTCGGGCGCGATTTCCCCGCTTCCTATCGCGAGGCAGGCGACGCCTACGTCTCACCCGGCTACGACGAGGCGGAGTCCTACGCCGAAGTCGCCGTGGATCTCGCCATCGGCAGCGTGGATGTGCGGGAACTGGGCGGCGACTAATCATTGCAATCAACCTAACGGGAGGCTACGGGAGGCCTTCGCTATCAGATTACAGCGCCGGTATAGCCGTGTTATTCTTCATTCTGAATTCGGGGATGGTTCATTTTCCAAGATAATTAAGTTTACACTTTGGTCAGCGACTGAAGTCCCTTCGAGAGGCGCTACGCGCCAGGCATCCTCCTTCGAGGATGCGATAGGCCGTCTGCGAAGGCAGACGGTTGGCCGCCCCCTCGGCCATTGGGCCTTAGGGCCAAGGAGGCCTTTCCAGGGTACTTCAGTGCCCGTAGAGTAAAAAGTGTCAACCTATTTGAGAACCATCCCAGAATTCGCAATTCAAAATTTCCGAAGGAGATTCTTGGATGATAAAACGTATTTTCTGGAACGCGGACGAGCATCGCGTGCGCGCGCTGTGGCGGCTCATCGCGCAGATGGTCATTTTTGCGATATTTGTGAGCTGTGCCGGCGGCGTGCCCGGCGCGATTATAGCGGTCCGTCAGTATGACCAGCCGGGCAGCGTGGATCCTGCACAGATTGAGGCGGCGTTCACATCCTCGCCGTACTTTATCCTCTTCACCGGCTTGGGCGGTCTGGTGGCGATCATCATCAGTGTAGGGGTGGCCACGCGCTTTTTGGATCGGCGCCCGCTGCGTGATTTTGGCTTCCATTTTGACGGAGCGTGGTGGCGCGATCTCGGCTTTGGGCTGGGATTGGGCGGCGCGCTGATGTTGGGGATTTTCCTCGTGGAGTGGCTGGCCGGCTGGCTCACGATCACCGACACCTTCTACATCGCCCCGAGCTTCGAGATGTCGTTCGTGGGCAGCCTGTTGATTTACGTCGGGGGCTATTTGGGGGTGGGCATCTACGAGGAGGTGCTCAGCCGGGGCTATCAACTGCTCAACATCGCGGAGGGCCTGCAATCGCTGCTGACCTCGCGCGGCGCGATTATCGCGGCGTGGGTGCTGACCTCGGCCTTCTTCGGCCTGGCGCATGCCGGCAATCCCAACGCCACCTGGATCAGCACCTTCAACATCATGCTCGCGGGCCTCTTTTTGGGCCTGGGCTACATCCTGACCGGAGAGTTGGCCATCCCGATTGGCCTGCACATCACCTGGAACTTCTTCCAGGGCGTCGTCTTCGGCTTCCCCGTGAGCGGCAACGCGCCCGGCGCGACCTTCATCGCGATTGAACAAGGTGGCCCCGCCACGTGGACGGGCGGTCCCTTCGGCCCAGAGGCCGGCCTGATCGGCATCGTGGCGATGCTGGTCGGCAGCGCGGCGACGTGGCTCTGGATTCGCCAAATGCGCGCGTCGACGGCGCTGGACACCTCCCTGGCCGAATATGAGGGGCCTCAAGAAGCCTCGCCCAGCGACCAGCCGGCGGAGGTCGCCTAGGAGATGATGACGGCTGTTTCTTGGGATGCTGACACCCTGGCCGAATTGACCCTGGCCTACGTCGATGCTGATCCTGATACACTGCGCTTCTCGCCGGTGCGGACGGGCAAGCACAACGCCTCCTACTGGGTCGATTCGGATCGCGGGCGCTTCGTGCTGCGCATCGCGCCGCCGGATGACGCGGGCTTTCTTTTCTACGAGCGGCGGATGATGCGCCAGGAGCCGGAGCTGCACGACCGTCTCCGCGCCAAGACCGATCTACCCATCGCGGAGATCGTCGGCTACGACTTCAGTCGCACGCGCATCCCCCGCGATTATCTGCTGATGCGCGCCTTGCCCGGCGCGCCGATGAGCGCTGCGCGGGGCCTGACCCGTGCGCAGCGGGATCGCGCGCTGCATCAAGTGGGCGAGCAACTGCGGGAGATTCACGCTATCACGGCGGACAATGGCAGCAGCCCATCACGCTACGGCTACCTAGGCGCGCACCGCCCGATGGCGCCGCAAGTGACGTGGGCGGCGGCCTTCCGCGTGATGTGGCACAAGCTGCTGGATGATGTCGTGGCGTGTGGGGCCTACACCGAGGCCGAGGCGGAGATCTTCCGCACGTTGTTGGACGCGCATCAGGCGCACTTCGAGCGACAGGTGACGCCGTGCCTGCTCCACATGGACGTCTGGGCGCAGAACATCCTAATCGATGAGGAGGGCAATGTCACCGGCCTGGTCGATTTCGACCGCGCGCTGTGGGGTGATGTCGAGATCGAGTTCG
>JAAAOZ010000411.1 GCA_009908585.1 Chloroflexota bacterium | reverse complement strand
CCGTAATCATCACCGGACGGATGCCAGCCGTGCGGCAGGTGGCGATGGCCTCGCGCACCTCTTGGCGAGGCGGATCGATCATACCGGTCATCCCGACAAAGACCATCTCGCGCTCCAGGCTTTTCTCATCTTCAGCGGCCGGCAGTTCATCCAGCGGGCGGAAGGCCGCGCCCAGCACGCGCATCCCTTCTTGAGCCAAGCGATCATTGGCCGCCTCGATCCGGCGTCGCCACTCGTCATCGAGCGGTTCTATCTGGCCGTTCACCCATACCTGGTTACTCACCGCCAGCAAGCTATCGACCGCGCCTTTGGCAAAGGCCAGATGGGTAGCATCATCGATAGGCAGGCAAGCCCCCCACCCGGTTTCCCGGTCGATTTGGTCTTTCGCCGCCTCGTCTATGCTGTGAACGGTGGTCATGCGTTTGCGCTCCGAGGTGAAGGGCGCCTCGGCAACGCGCGGCAAAACTTTCTCCAGTTGCTCTTTCCACAAATCCATCCGGGCGGCGGCGACCACCAGCGCCCCCTCGGTGGGATCGCCGATAGCGCGTTGGCTCGCTTCACCCTCTCGACCTGGCTCTAACGTGGCATCGTTGCACAGCGCCCCCGCCGTCAGCAACAATGACAGGGAGGCGCACGGCGCATCCAGAGGAGCGTCGTCGGCCCGGAGCATCGGCCCGGACTTGTGCAGTTGCTGCTCCAGGCTCACCGTGTTCTCGGCCACATCCAGGATAGTCACCGTCATACGGTTCTCGGTCAGCGTGCCGGTCTTGTCCGAGCAGATAACCGTAACCGAGCCTAACGTCTCCACCGCCGGCAACCTTCGGATAAGCGCCCGGCGCTTGAGCATCCGCTGCGCGCCCAGGGCCAGGGCAATGGTGACCACGGCCGGCAACCCCTCCGGGACGGCGGCCACGGCCAGACTGATCGCCACCATCAACATCGTGGTGATGTCCGTGCCTTGTAGCAAACCAAGCGCAAAGACGATGGCCACCAGAACCAGGGCCGCCACGGCCAGTCCCTTGCCCAGTTGGGCCATCCGCCGTTGCAGTGGCGTGCGCTCGCTCTCCACGGACTGAATCATTGTGGCGATGTGGCCCAGCTCGGTCTCCATGCCGGTGGATGTGACCACGGCCAGACCTCGCCCGTAGGTGACGGCGGTGCCCAGGAAGACCATATTGCGCCGGTCGCCCAGGGCCAAGTGCTCACCTTCTAGCGCCGCCGTGGACTTGTTGACGGCCTCGGATTCGCCGGTGAGCGCGGCCTCTTGCACCCGCAGATTCACGCTCTCCAGAAGACGGCCATCGACGGGCACCGCGCCTCCGGTCTCCAGCAGGAAGAGATCGCCCGGCACCAGTTCGCGCGCCGAGATCTCGCGCACCTGTCCGTCACGGCGCACCTTGATCTTCGGTACCGCCATCTTTTTCAAGGCCGCCATCGCTTGTTCGGCCCGGTACTCCTGGGTGAAACCCAGAACAGCGTTGAGGACGACGATGACCAGGATGGCGATGGTGTCCTTGATATCGCCGACGGCAAAAGCAATCGCCGCGGCCACGATGAGAACAATGACCATCACTTCGGTGAACTGCGCGGCCAGAATGCGCCAGGGGCTTCTTAACCCCCGTTCGGTCAGTTCGTTGGGGCCATACTCTGCCAGCCGGCGTTCAGCTTCGGCCTGGCTCAATCCCGTTTCGGGCGGAGTGTCCAGAGCCTCCAGAACCTCGTCCGGCGTCAATGTCCAAGTTTGTTTGGGGTGTTCCACCATTCGATTCTCCTCCTCGCGAGATCGGGCCGCTCGCAGCGAAGCAGCCGCACAATTATGATATCATCATCCTAGCTACCTATCACTTTCAAGGATACGGTCTGAAATGCAATTTCAGGGGCTTACCGAAACGGCGATGCTGCTTGAACCAGTCTATCCCCAGACGGAAGTAGCTTTTGTCGCGACGACTCTTTTTGTCGATCAGATGCCGCCAACCGCGTTTCACTACCCAACTGCCGAGGGTGATGAAATACACGAACGCAATGCAGACCCCCAATATCAACCGATTCAACCGCGCGCTATCCTGCACACGTTCGCTTCAGCAGGGCTGCGTATTGCCGCGCCGCCGCCTGCGGGGTGTAGCGCGCCTACTACACTCAATCCTCACCAGCCAACATTCGGCCTGTCCGATACAAATCCTCATCCATACGAAACCCGGCGGCTCTGAGAGCATCTAATAGCGGTGTCACCTCCGGTACAAGCCCCTGCTTTTTAGCCGCGATCAGGGCGCCGATGGCGCCGACCTTCTTCAGCCCGCGCGCCTCTGCCACCCGCCGCCCGCGTGCTTCGTCAATGAGCAATAAGTCCGCCGCGAGTTGGATAGCCAGTACAATCGCCTCGCTTTCGCCAGCATCCAGGCGTTCCCCGAGCAATTGAATCGCCGTCACATCGCGGACCTCAACGGTGTGGATCCAGGCAGCCGTACTAACCTCCGCCGCTCCTGGACGTCCACGCCCCGAGGCAACGACCTCGTCCCGAACAGCTAGAGGAATATGTAACTGACCATACAGCAATCGCAACAGATCAAACCGCCCAATCCTTGCCAGAGCGATCAAAGGGCCAGCGTCAGCCACGACAATCATACGCCATCATCACCTAAGAGTTGCTCCAACATCGCCACCTCGGCCTTCAGTTCCTCTGGTGACTCGGTGAAGTAATCGATGCCGTGCTGCGACAACAGTTGGATGAACGCCAGTTTGGAGACCCCGAGGAGTTCAGCTCCCTTGCCGGAGGAGATGCGCCCCTCCCGAAACAGCTCCAAGGCGATCAATTCACGCAGTCGGGCCTCCATCTGCGCCTGTGGCACCTCCAGGGCGCCCAACAAGTCACGAGGAAGCTCCAGTGCCACCGTCATTGTGCTCATCTATTCACCGCCTTTCTGTCCTACATCCGCTATCCTGTGTACATTATATCCGCATCCACTTCCAAAAGCAAAAAGCGGGCGCCTGGGGGATTCGAAGCGGCTCTAAGGCCCTTCAGAGGCTGATAGAAGCCCTCTGTGGTGTTGGGCGATTAAATCAACCCAAATCCGCTTTAGCAACGCGCTCGCTAACGCGCGTTAGTAGCCCTTTTGGTTCTTCAGGAATTCGCCGGGTGCAATCTGCCAAGCGCTATAGCGCCGCGCTATTGCGCCGCCCATCCGCACCCCAGTAACGACGCGAAAAAGGTCTGTAATCCCCACCAACGGGCAAATACTCACTGCTTTTAGGGCCACTTAGGGAGTTGTCCGGCAAACCCCAAAAGACCCAACATCTTTAGCCTCCCGTTTTCTACTCACTCCCAACATCTGTTTGTCTCATTATACCTCATACCTCCCGACGCCGCCAAAATCAAAAAAACGCGCGTCCGGGCATCCGAAAGACCCGCTTTGGTTAAATACAAACGCCGAGAGCCTGTAAACTCTCGGCGGACCTACTTCCTCAGTCAAATTCCCTCTATTCCTACGTCTATCCCTTCATTCTCTCCCGTGCGAAGGTCAAAAACTCACGCAATGCCTCTTCAGGAACATCACTGAGGTAACTCTCCGACACGTGGGGTTCACTACCATCGTGGAAATGTCTCGGGAAAGTCTCTACTGACCGCCAACATCTATGAGGCGCATTGTCGTGCCGGTAAATTGTCCCATCGATAGCCTTTGCGCTCCCAATGATAGCTGTGTCGATTGGGAAGTTTTAGCGAATACCAAATATCCACAAAACTACCATCAGTCAAGACAATCCGCAACTCATTGATGTCGGGGAGCAAAACTTCCATCACGATATCCGCGAACTCTATCTCAGCTATATCGCGCAAGCGTGCCGTATCTATCAGATGGCTCATGGTAGCATTTCGATAAGCTCTTGCAAACGATCACGCTTGTATTCCAAGTGATCTAAGTGCTGTAAATCCCGCCAAGAATCAGCCTCTTCCAATGCGCCGTCTCGATACTGTTCTTCCATCTCTCCAACAGAAGAAATTTCATAGTAACCAGTAAGCTCAAAAATCTGAGCTTTGATGTCACGGAGTCGACGTTCTAGCAACGCCCGTATCCCTTGCCTCAACACATCTTCCTCCGAAACCTGTAGAGCCTTAGCTGCTTTGCCAAGGATAGTATCTGTTTCCACATCCTGAGGTCTCAATACGGTCATGCTATCCTCCTCCACTTGTATGAACCAGCTCACTTCAATCAGCTTGACGATGGTAATTTCAGAAATCGTATCGGCTCTTATTGGTTTTTGGGTGAAATGTTGTGTGTTCCCGGAGTCCTGAGACAGGCGCTAACGCGCCAAGCGACCGCCTACGCGGGCGCAGGGGCCTTCCTCGCAGGAGGAAGGTTGGCCGTAGGCCTGTTCAGAGGCCTTTCTCACGCGGGATCTCGATCGCAATAGTAGCAGACATCTTGGTTCTTCAGGAATTCGCCGAGTGCAGCCGCCTATGTCCCATCCACAACCCTGTAACGACATAAAAAGGTCAGTCATCCCCACCAACGGGCAAATACTCACTGCTTTTAGGGCCACTTAGGGAGTTGTCCGGCAAACCCCAAAAGACCCAAC
>JAAAOZ010000349.1 GCA_009908585.1 Chloroflexota bacterium | reverse complement strand
GGCCCGTCCTCTAGTCGACTCTGCGCCAGCGCTGCGATCTCCGCGCGCGTGAGTCGCGCGCGAACCGGCCCACCAGGATTGAGAATCATCTCGGCGACTGGGTGTTGGATCAGCAGGGGAAAAAGATCCGCGCCGTGCAGCGCGACATACGCCAACCCCTCCGGCTTCCAGGCCAGGACGGCCTCCTCGTCGGTGAAGGCGATCAGCACCGGCTCGCCGTCCTCGCTGCGGAAGGTCGCCAGATTCATAGGCGTATCCTGCGACAAAACCTGCTCGCCGGGCGGAAGATCGGCCACCGAATCCCGCGCCACCGGCAGGATCAGCGCACTTCTGAGCAACGCCTGGTAGAAGGCGCGCCGATGTTTCTCCGTGTCCTCGTTGATGCGCGCTTGCATCGCTTCTTTAAGCTGTGGATTGGTCAGATTGGATGATTTATCACGTTGGGACATGGTTGGGTCTCCTTAATCAGTTTGTATCGAAGCACAAAATGGCGTGCCATCTATCTTTGACTTGATTGTGAGGCGAACTTTATGCGTAAGTTAGACCATCCGTTGGAAAATATCTCCGCCGAGCGCGGTCGCGCGCTCTTCTGGCCTTGGCTGATCGCTACCATCGTTGTGATGGCGATCCTCAATGTGATCGATCTTCCGCTCCAGACCGGGGCCGCGCCGATGGGCATCGTCTCCTACCAACTGGCCGGGGATGTGCCCACGGTTGAGCGGATCATCGCCTCGTGGGACGCGCGAGCGCGCATCTTCGCGGGCTTCAGCCTGGGGCTGGACTATCTCTTCATGCCGCTGTACGGCGTGCTCTTCGCCTGGCTCTGCATCCGAGGCGCCGAGCGAATGCGCAAGTTTGCGCCGGTTGGGGCGCGTATCGGAATGGGTTTGGCGTGGGGCGTATGGCTGGCCGCGCTGTTGGACGCGACGGAGAACGCGTTCCAGTTCTGGATGTTGGTAAGCGCGCCGCGAGCGCCATGGCCACGGGTGATGTGGGGCTGCGCCGTCGTCAAATTCGGCGCGCTTGTCCTGGCCGGATTGTACGCACTGGTGAGCCGGGTATGGCCCGCTCGCGGGCGCCGATGATCCACTGAGGTAGGCTATTCCCGGTGGAACGGTTGGCCGAGCGCGGCGGGCGCGCGCCCTCGGATGAGACGCTCCAGCCGTCGCCGGGTCGTGGGCGAGAAGAGATTTAGGAAGCGGTCGGTCAGACCGCTGCTGGTCAACGCTAAGAAAAGGATCATCAGCGCGAAGGGCGCCGTGGAGAAGATCTGCGTCGGCACGTTGACGAAGGCTGGATTCCGCTGAAGCACGCTCCCCAGCGCCTTGAGCATCCCAAAGAGATAGGCGCCGCCCGCGACCTTCCACGGGTCCCAGCCGCCGAAGATCACGATGGCCAACGCGATCCAGCCGTTGCCGGCGGTGTGATTGTGGCTCCAGCCCAACTTGACCACCAGCGAGTAGGTCGCGCCGGCGATGCCCACCAGCGCGCCGCCTACCATCGTGTAAGCGTAACGAATCGCGTGGACATTGACCCCGCGCGCAAAGGCCGAGGCCGGGCGCTCGCCCACGCCGCGCATCTTCAGCCCCGGCTGCGTCTTACTCATCCACCACCACGCCAGGAAAACGACCGCGTAGCTGGCGTAGATGGCCGCGTTCTGCTGGAAGAAGATCGGGCCGAGGACGGGAATGTCTTCGAGCAAGGGGATCGGCTGCTGGCCGAGATAGGGGCCGGGCTGATTGACGTAAGGGTTGCCTAAGAACGAACTCAGATCCGCCGCGAGGATGGTGAGCACGAACCCAACCGCGACCTGCTCCTGCTCCAAGTCGATGCTGGCAAAGGCCACAATAAAGGCCACCGCCGCGCCGATCAGGGCCGCGCAGAGGAATCCCAGCGCGAGGCTGCCGGTGTTGTGCGCGATGGCGAAGGCGGTCATCGCCGTCAACAGGATCGTGCCGTCCAGCGAGAGGTTGGTCACGCCGGATTTCTCCGTCATCGTCTCGCCGATGGCCGCGTAGACGATGGGCGCGGCATTGGCGACGAGCGATGCTAAGGTGCTGATGATGAATCCGTCCATTATGATGTCATTGCCTCCGTAGAGAAACCTTGCGAAGGTTTGAGGATAATCTCGAAACCGGGTATAGTTTCAAGCAGCAAAAAGTAGCTCGTTGAAAAATATTTGCGCAACCTTCGCAAGGGTAATTATTCATCCCCGTTCCCGTGCTAATCTTTTGCGCAGGCCCGCGCCCAAGAGCACGAAGAGCACGACTGCGCCCTCGAAGACGCCGCCCAACGAGGCGTCCAACTGCATATTCAGCTCCAGACGGGGGCTGCCCACGCCGATGGCCGCGAAGAAAATCGCCACGGCGGGCACCCATTCGGGGCGATAGCCTGCCAGCAGCACGACCAACATCCCCGTGTAGCCAAAGCCGCCGGAGATGCGAGGGATCAGCCGGTGGTAGACCGCCGTCGCTTGGAGGGCGCCTGCCAGGCCGGCCATCGCGCCGCAGAGCACAAAGGCGGTGAGGGTGTGGCGACGGGTGGGGATGCCTTGCAGGTAGGCGGCGCGGTGATTTTTCCCGATGGCGCGCAGGGCCAGGCCGAAGCGCGTGCCCTTCAGGAGCAGGTAGGCCGTCACCACGGCGACAACGGCCAACGCGACGGCCAGCGGCGGCAAGCGCGTCTGGCCGAGGCGCGGCACCCACGCCGCCTCCGGGAACGGCTCGGTGCCGGACATCGTCGCGCCGCTCGCGGGCTTCCACGGGTTGAAGATCAGCCAGATGACGAGCGCCGTCGCGATGAAGTTCATCCCCAGGCCGGCGAAGATCTCGTGGACGCGCGCGTAGACCTTGAGCGCGCCGGTCAACAGCCCCCAGAGCGCGCCGCCCAGCAGGCCGGCCAGGATGATCAGCGCCAGCAGCGGCGCTTGCGGCAGCGCCACGTTGCGCGCCACCCACGTGGCGAAGATTGCGCCCAAGATGATCTGTCCCTCGGCGCCGATGTTCCACAGGCCGGCGGCGAAGGTGAGGCTCATCCCCGCGCCGACTAAGGCTAGCGGCACCCACGCCGTCGCCACGTCGGCCCACTTTTGTGGGCTTTCGACGGCGCCTTGCAAGATCGTAGCGATGGCGCGCACCGGCGGCGCGCCCACAGCCAGCAGAATCAGCATGGTGAAGAGCAGCGCGGCCACCACCGGCGCGATGGCCCAGAGCAACGCGGAAAGGCGCGATGCTTCTGGAGATTTGTCCTCTGGCGTTACGTTCATTTTGAAATTAAGTTCCTTTTGGGAAACCTTGCGAAGGTTCACGGAGGCTTTGGTAACCAGATTGACCTGCTCGCTAACCTAATACGTGCTGTTTTAAGTCTCTTGCGTAACCTTCGCAAGGGTAGGTCGATGGGGCTAGGTGAGATAATCCGATTCAAACCACAGTGCGTCGAAGTTGCTGAGTGTGGTGAGGATCACGGTATAGGGCTTGTCCACGCCGGCGCGTGGCTGGGCCAAGATGAGCATCTCCTCCCCGGCGCGATAGCCCTGGCACGTGTACGCCTTGCTTTCCCGCTCAGATTGGCGCTTGAAGGCCTGGAGGTCAATTGGATCGGTGAGCGCTTCGTAGACTTCTGCATCGGGCGTCTGATAGATGATCGACACATCGTAGCCTGAGCCGTGCTCCACGGTAATGGTTGTATCCGCATCGGGCGGCATCCAATGCACGATGTTCAGATCGCTCAACGTTTGTTGCCCCACCTCTTGCCAATGGCGCTCTTGTAGCGCAGCGCGGATGCTGTTGTATGCCTCGCTTTGACGCAGCGCAAGCAGCTCCTCGTACGTGAAACTCTCTCGGATCGTCATTGGGGCCTCCTGAGTTGTTCGCTCTTGAACGTTTTGCTGATTGGGGGCGGATTTGCCACCGATCATGTAGCCCAAGGTCTCGACGGTGAGCGTGGCCGCCGGCTCAATGTCCGTCAGTTCGCCGTTGAAGAAGACGGCGACGCGGTCGCTGTAGGTCATCACCTCGTCCAAATCGGCGGAGGTGAAGAGAATGGCGGTGCCCCCCTCGCGGCGCTTGAGCAACTGCTCCCAGACCCAGCGGGCGGATTCCATATCCAAGCCGCGCGTGGGATGCTCCAAAATCAGGACGCGCAATCCCGGCGGTTGCAGGGCCAGGAGGACGCGCTGTTGATTTCCGCCGGAGAGCGCATCGACCGGTGTTTCGGGCCGGCCCTTGATGTTGTAGAAATCGATCTGGCGCTCGGCGTAGGCCTGATTCTCCTCCCAGTCGATGAAGAAGGGCGTCTCGCGACGGAAGGGAATGTGCTCGGCGATGGTCAGCGTGCGCACCAGCCCCTCATCGATGCGGTCGGCGGGCAGTAGGCTGATGCCGGCCTCCAAAAATTGGCGGTAGGAGCGCCCCGTCATCGTCTCGCCCTGCAATCGAACCTCGCCGTGTTGCGGGCGGATGAGGCCCGCCAGCGCGCGCAGATAGAGCGTCTGGCCGCTGCCCTCCATCCCGGCGAAGCCCAGCACCTCGCCCGCCTGCACGGTGAGGGCCGGCGCGGTCACCTCCAGGCGATGGTGCGCGATGGTCATCGCGTCCGCCGTCAAGA
>JAAAOZ010000292.1 GCA_009908585.1 Chloroflexota bacterium | reverse complement strand
ATCCCAAACAAGCGGCGGCGGCTCAAGCAGGAGCTAAAGGAGAACATCGGCATGATGCGCGAGCAGTTGATGGATGTTCTGACCACGCAATTCGACAAGGAGTTGGTGCGCAGTCTGAATGAGATCGAGGCTGCGATCGCGCCTTACACGCGCTTTATTCGCTCGGAGCGGAAACATCTGGAAAGTGCTCGCGAGGAGTTCGATATTATTCAAAAATGGCTGGAGCGCCAGCAGGAAGAAATCGATAGTATGTAGCGGGCTTTGGGCGGCCAGGGAAAAAGATCGGCGGGAGTGGAGGTGTATCCTCCGCTCCCGCCGATTGTGTTTGAGCGTAGATTTAAAGGTAAGAGGTCTATGAGAGCGACACTCCCAACACTTTAGAAAGAACCTGTTGTAGAGCGAAGATTTTAGAGGAGATTTCAGCAATTGGAGATACGACCTCTTTTATTGTCTTGAGCAATCCTTTCAGAGTTAATTTATTAGGATTATCTTTCTGTGATTCCTCAGCTATCTGTTTCACGACCTCCATTAGCTCATCTGATGCTTCTAATCTCTCTTTATGCGCTTCGATTGCCTTGGCTAATTCGGCAATGGCTTGAGCAACCTCGTGTTTGTCAGAAGTTTCTAAATCGTTGACCGTTTTGTAAAGGGTTTGATATACCTGACTGTGCTTTCCAACAGATACCTGATCCGCTTGAAATGTTCCTCCATTTACAATTATACCTTCGTTACGTGATTCACTCATCGTCTACCTCCATCTTTCAATTTTGTGTGTTGGGCATGATTTGACTTAAAGTTCTCTGTAGCCGTCCGCCTGTTCTGGGAGAAGGGTTATCCGATCTCATCATAGAAACGCTTCTATTCCCGACAGCAACTTGTGAAGCTGTAAATTCACCACCATTCATCATGACACCATTGTTGATGATGTTTTTAGTTGAATCCTCAAAGGCAGAGGTGTCCACGTTGTTCTGCCTCAGAAGATCTAAAATACCTTTGACGATTGCGCGATCCAACGTCTGCCAATACATCGTTAGATCTTGGATGCCGTAATAGTTTTGGTAAATAGGCGCAGCAACGGACTCTCGGAACGTTTCAGTAAGACCATAATTGTATTCTTCTTGCGCCTTCGCTGCGCGTAACTGTTTCGCATCATTTGCCCACCATGAAAAAATGTTAAAGAGGTAAACGATCAAGTGCCATAAGGCTATAAGTGTATAGATATTGAAGGGGAACAGGATTGCGGCTAGAATTAAAGTCTTGATCACCCGAGACGTTTTGCTGTCATTTAATAAGGGCGTTAAACTAAATCGATCTCTATCGATGCTGGGCAGAGTGTACGTGACCCCTTCCGCAAACGTAACACTCCCTACGTTATAGAATCGCAAGAAATATGATAGCATCATATCTCGTTCCCGGTCATAATAACGATATATCCTGTACACCCTTTTGTTGTTGAGCTTGCTGCTTTGTGCTAAGGCCCATATTTGATTTTGGGGTAGCTTGGCTACGGGGCGCGATGCGACAGATTTTAGAATTTGACCATCGACTTCTAACTCTAGTCCGTTGACATACAATTTAGACGTTTTTTGTATATACGGCAGGTTTTTCCCTTCTACCTCATCTTCCACAATTTTATAAAAATCATAAAGTGGAATATCTACAGTGGTATGTCCATCCGTTGAGGTGCGCGGGATAGACAATGACCACCCTGCAACTTTTTCTCCTGCCCCTAGAAAAGGTCTAAATCCTCCGAAGGTTATGACGTTTTGCGATTTTTTACTGCTACTTAGTAAGACGCGATTTTTAAGGGTCTTTGATAGGGGTTTGACGATTTTGCTATCCAAAGGTTCGATGATGCTAATATTCATGTTTTTTCTATAGTTTTTTCTGAGGAACTTACGCGGGATGGACCATCGAAGATATACTTTTTCATAAGCGACGGCTAATGCTCCGACTATTCCCAAGGATATATTGATGACCCTGCATGCTCCCGCTATAAATCTCCAGAATTGATGCCCAAATTGAGAATTCGCTTGCCAGGCTAGAGAGTTTGTGCCAGAAATTAGACCCATAAAGATTGATTTTAAGATCCACACACCTGCGATTAGAATCACGAATGTTAATGAAATCGATATCGCCTGAGCTGCATGGGTTGCTATAGCATCTAAATTCAACCCCGACTCTGGGCTTTTCGCTTTGTATCTACCTGCCCGCAATTTTCCAAGAATCTCAAGACCACTCCTGATGCCTTTTCGATAAGCGCTTCCAGAAATTATACGAGTTGACTTGTCAACTGAATCGTGATTTTGATTCATTTTAGACCCCTTTGGTTGGTGTTGTTTATGTAGGTCTCGATCTCATCGTAGCTAGTGGATGGTATAAGATCTCGCTTGAGGTTAGTATACTCCGAACAATTTTAGAGCGCAAGTCTTTACCAGAAGGGCTAAATCTTTCACTACCCTCCCTTCCCTTTCTCGAAGCTGACCGCAGCCGGCCTGGATATCGATGCCGCGCCGGAGGCGCATCGTGTAGGAGATGTGATGGCGCTCCAGTACCTCGGTGAAGGCCTCGATGCGTACCGTTGGTTGGATATACCTATAATGTTATTGCTCGTTGCCCCTCTCGTAAGGTTGGATGGTTTGTAATCCAGGTACAAATTGATAGTGTTTTTGGTTGAATGTGCATAGGGGCATATCGAGGGCCACCGCTGTCTGACCAATTAGTACATCTAGCAAGCCAGCATTGTGGCTGAGCCGATACTGCGTGAAAATTGCGAGTGCCCTATCACAATTCTCAGGCGAAGGCCAAGCTACGCCATAAGTTGCTAATTCGCGTTGTAGCCTCTCTTGTTCGAGCTTGTTCCGGCAGCCTTGGATCAATTCCATCACCACATAGCCCGGCAGGATGATATCTTCCTCATCTTCCAAAGTATCAAACCATGCCACCGCTGGTGGATACTGACGCAGCAGATCTATCATCACGTCGCTATCCAACAGGATCATAGTTGATGTCTCCACGTTTTTGAGCTTGCTCTCTTAACTGCCGGGCGTAGGCTGAACTATCTTGAATATCTTGTCGGTCTTTCCACATCCCGATCAATCCAGATTGTCTTAGCTTTTGCGCGGTCAAGTGCGGCTTTGGTGCGGCACCGGCAGGCTGGGATAGCAAGATGACTTCTACAGTTTCACCCTTTTTGTAGGGAAGGTCGGTTATTGTGACTTTGCCATCTTCTGCAATGACTTGCTGAACTCGAATAGCTTCCATGCTCAACTCCTTTTTAAGTCAGGCTTGTGTAAAGCTTCCAGAACTTTCGCGTCGCCTGAGATTTTATTCTTGTACGAGTCATCAACCTTAGCTATCTCTCCTCCCTTTGCCGAAGCTGACCGCAGCCGGCCTGAATATCGATGCCGCGTCGGAGGCGCATCGTGTAGGAGATGTGATGGCGATCCAGCACCTCGGTGAAGGCCTCGATGCGCTCTTGATGGGAGGGCCGTGCATCGTAGACGGTGGTGGGATTCATTGGAATGAGGTTGACATGCACCAACATCCCCTTGACGCGCGCCGCCAGCGCCTCGGCCTGTTGCACGGTATCGTTGACCTCCTGGATCAACACCCACTCGAAGGTCACGCGGCGGTTGGTCGTCTCGATGTAGTCCTGCACCGCCAGGAGCACATCGTCTAGGCTGTAGCGCTGGTTGATGGGCATCAGTTGGCGGCGGAGCGCGTTAGTCGCGGCGTGCAGCGAGACGGAGAGGTTGATCTGCGTCTCCTCATCGGTGAAGCGCCGAATCCCCGGCACGATGCCGGCGGTGCTGATGGTGAAGCGTCGTTGCCCCATGTTGAAGCCGTCCGGGTCATGCAGGCGCTGGATGGCGCTCATCACGTTGTCGTAGTTGAGGAGCGGCTCGCCCATCCCCATCAGGACGACGTTGGTGAGTTGCTCACCCTCCGCCTCCAGCACGCGGGCGACGTGCAGCACCTGCGCCACGATCTCGCCGCTGCTCAGGTTGCGCTCGAAGCCCATCTGGCCGGTGGCGCAGAACTCGCAGGCCAGGGAGCATCCCACCTGCGAGGAGATGCACGCCGTGTGCCGGTCGATGTAGTGCATCAGCACCACCTCGATGCGCTCGCCATCGGTCAGCTCCAGCAGATCCTTGCGCGTCGTGCCATCTAACGAGGTCTGATGCGCCAACCGTGTTGGCGCATCCAGTTGCGTCTCCTGCTCCAGGTGCTCGCGCAGCGACTTGGGCAGCGAGGTCATCTCGTGCACGTCCGTCGCCAGATGTTGGTAGAGCCACGTCCACACCTGGCGGGCGCGATAGGTCGGTTCGCCCCAGGTGTCCATCAGCGCTTCAAGCTCTTCTAAGGTTAGATCGTAAAGATTGGGTTGCATTGTCGTATCCTTTTTAATTTTGGGTATGTGTTTAATCTGAGGTGCAACGCACTTTTCAACAAGATCGAGAAACAAATGGATCCTAATCCTCGATTACAAGAGCCAAGTGCGTTGCACCTTGGGCGTTATTGTGGCGTGGCCCGCACGAGTAAGCGCGCCTTGCACTCTGGGCATTGGATGTAACGTCGCTCTTCGCCCAGGGGAATGACCGGAATC
>JAAAOZ010000448.1 GCA_009908585.1 Chloroflexota bacterium | reverse complement strand
AGACGGAGTTCCGCGCTTTTGGCGTGCCGATGATGGCGTTGCCGTCCGCATCGCGCCCGTTGATCGTGACGCCGTCGTTGGTCGCCCAATTCTCCGGCGTGTCGTCCAGCGTGGGATCGACGCGCTCCATTGTGGCTTTCGTGTCGTTATCGCCGGCCGGCCAATCCCCACCGCCAGCGTTGGCCGTGTCGATGACCTCATCGGCGGTGTTGGTGAGCGTGAGGATCTCGCCGTCGTTACTGAGACCATAGCCGAATCCAGTTGTTAAATTTGCCGGGATGTCGGCGACTGTCTCGTCATTTGTGCGCTCGATAAGATAAAAGCCCTGGGGGGCGATCTCCCCACTAAGCTCAATGGTCATGCCATCATTGCTTGTAATTTGCCACCCATCTAAGGTGAGCGTTGTTGCCGTCGTGTTGTACAATTCGATCCACTCATCTGAAGCTGATGCCGTCGTTCCCATCCACGCCACTTCATTGATGACGACATCACGCGGCGTATTCGCTAACGGCGCGTTCGCCGCTGCCCGCACCGTCGCCCGCGAGGTGGGGGCGAGCATCACGCTCAGAGTTATCCAGATCAACAAAAATCCGCCAACTAAAGCCAACATCATCCGATATCCACGGGACTGCATATTTTCTCTCCTGTAGTTGTTATTTTTGTGAGGTTAGGATTGATCCTGCGTCCCATGATACATCAATCCCGTTGCTCTTTCAACGAAGTCAGCTATAATTAAGATAGATGTTGGTTGTTGTGCTTGAATTCGGGAGTTAGATATGAAAGATAACTTGAAAGTTCTGTTCATCGCTGCGGAAGCGTTGCCCTTTGCCAAAGTAGGGGGCCTGGCCGATGTAGCCAGCGCGTTGCCCAAAGCCCTGCGCGAGGTAGGCGTCGATGCGCGGCTGTTGATCCCGCGCTACGGCAACATTCGCAGCAAGGATTACGACTTCCATCGTATCGGAAACTCCATCCCTGTGCCGGCCGGGCCCAGTGAGGAGCGGGTTCACCTGCTTCAGACCACGTCCGATGATGTGCCGGTTTATCTCATCTGGGATGATCACTACTTCTCCGCGCGAGAAAAGGTCTACGGGTTCCGAGATGATCCGATGCGCTTTGTCTTCTTCTCGCGTGCAATCATCGCGGCGCTGAAGGCGCTCGATTGGACGCCAGACGTTATCCACGCCAACGATTGGCACACCGGCCCCGTGCCCGCCTGGCTCAATCTCTACGGGGACGACGCGCCTTACAAGGACATCGCGACGCTCTTCACCATCCACAACTTGGCCTATCAAGGCATCTGCGGGCGTTTGCTGTTGACCTTTGGTCAGATGGAAGACGTTCCGCACCTGCGGGTCGAACCGCCCGGCCAGGTCAATTGGATGGCGCAGGGCATCGCGCACGCCGATCTCATCAGCACGGTCAGCTCCGCCTACGCGCGCGAAATCCTTCAGGAGGCTTCGGGGATGGGGCTGGCGAGCTTGCTTCAACAGCGCGAGGATTGCCTCTTTGGGATTCTCAGCGGCATCGATGTCGAGCGCTGGAATCCCGACACGGATGAGGCGCTTCCACAGACCTTCGATGTCGATTCCTTGAAGATGCGCTTGGTCAACAAGACCGCATTGCAGCGCGAGCTGCGCTTGAGCGGGCGCGTCGATGTGCCGCTGTTGGGCATGGTGAGTCGATTGGACAACATCAAGGGGCTGGATCTGTTGTTGGCCGCCTTAGAGCAGCTCTTAGATCAGCAGGACGCCGAATTTGTGCTGCTGGGAACGGGCGAGCCGGCCTACGAGGAGAAATTCCAGGCGCTTCAGGCCCGTTTCCCAGATAACGTCCGCGTGTTGATCAAATTCGATGAGCGCACGGCCCGTCATATCTACGGCGGCGTGGATGCCTTCGTGATGCCGAGCCGGTCGGAGCCGAGCAGCGTGAGCGTGATGACGGCGATGCGCTACGGCGCGGCGCCCATCGTGCGCGCGACCGGCGGCCTGGCCGACATTGTCGTCGATACCGACGCGCAGACGGATCGCGGGGTAGGATTTGCGTTCGAGACTTACGACGAGGCTGCATTGTTGGACGCGATGCAGCGTGCTATCGCGGCCTACGCCGATCGCGAGCGTTGGCAGAACATCCAGCGTCGCGCGATGGAGATGGACTTCTCCTGGAACGCCTCTGCGCAGGCCTACGTTGATCTATATCAGCGCGCCTTGGCGTTACATCAACAACAATCCTGACGCGCTCAATTAAATCTAAATCGAGACCATAACTTACGCCCTCGGAGCAACTGCCTCCGGGGGCGAATATCTGAGGTTAAAGTGAGAGACAAAGGACTTTATGAGAGCCGATAAACCTCTATTGTGTATTCACGGTCATTTCTATCAGCCCCCGCGTGAAAACCCCTTCACCGGTGTGTATCGTTACGAACCCACCGCAGCGCCGTTCCCCAATTGGAATGCCCGCATCACCAGCGAGTGTTATGACCCCAATGCCAGTGTCGGCAACTTCAATCGTATCAGCTTCAACCTGGGTGGCACGCTGGCGCGCTGGATGGATCAAGAGGCCCATCTGACCTACGAGAGGATCGTTGCGGCCGTTAATGCCTATCAAAGCGGCTATGGCGTCAGCAACGGGATCGCGCAATCCGTCCACCACACAATTTTGCCCCTGGCCCGTGGGCGCGATAAGCGCTGTCAGGTGCGTTGGGGCATCGCCAGTTACAAACATCGTTTCGGCGCGCGGCCCGATGGCATCTGGTTGCCGGAGATGGCCGTCGATTACCAGACCCTGGAGGCGGTTGCCGAATCGGGCCTCTGGTTCGTGATCCTCTCCGAGGAGCAGGTGCGCGGTGATCTTTCCCAGGGCGCAGGTCCGTACAAGGTCCGCTTGCCTACCGGGCACTTCATCACGGTCTTTGTGCGCGATGCTGGGCTTTCAAATTATCTCTCGTTCAGTATGCCTTCGGCGGATGATGCGCGCGCGTGGATGAACGAGGCGCTGCGTGGTCGCCCGCCGGGATCATTGACGCTCATTGCGACGGATGGCGAGACCTTTGGGCATCACCATCGGCAGGGCGTGGAGGTGCTTCAGCGGCTGACCACACCGACGTTCCAGGATGCCTACGAGGTGACGACGTTGAGTCGCTATCTGAGGCAGCAGCCCCCGATAGGCGAAATCGAGATCATCGAGAACACGGCGTGGAGTTGTAGCCACGATCTGGGGCGTTGGGCGACCGGCTGTCCGTGCACGGAGGGCTGTGGGCACTGGAAAGGCGCGCTGCGACGCGCTTTGGACAATCTCTCGCGGGAGATCGATGGCATCTACGCCGACGTCTTCCGCCGGCGCGATCTGGCGCCGTGGCGCGTGCGGGATGAGTACATCAGCGTGCTATTGGGCGAAACGGATGACGAGACCTTTTTGGCTGAGCATCACCTGGGGCATCTCTCGACGATAGCGCAGCGAAGGATTTTGAGCCTCTTGCGCTCTCAGGTGCATCGCCAGCGGATGTTTGTGAGTTGTGCTTTCTTCTTCGAGGATCTGGAGCGCATCGAGCCGCGCTACGCGATTGCCAATGCCGTCCAGGCGATGGCTTTGGTCTCCTATGCCACCGGCGATGATCTCACGCGCTCCTTCCGGCGGGATTTGAGCATCGCGGTGAGCCAGAACACAGGTCGCACCGGCGCGCAAATCTTAGACGAGATTCTTGAGCGCGCCAATCTGGGGATCAGCCCGTTGGGCGGCGATATGGAGTCGACGCGCCCGGAGGTTCTGGAAGATGTCGTGGAAGAAGAAGAGGAAGAAGAGATGGAAAAGGCAGTTGTTCCGCCGGTAAAGGAAATACACATTAAAGAAATGGACGGGGAAGTCTCTGCAAAGGTAACTGAATCAGAGAACCAACCGGCGGGCGATCAAGATGCAGCCGTTGTGAATGATGAGGAGTCGTCGGATATAGAACCCTCAGCGTGACCTATCCGTGTGGATCTAAACGTATTTCAAAGCACCTTCTTATTTATTTTTAGGGAAGGTGCTTTTGTTATCTCAGGAGAATAGACTATGAGCGTGATCATTTTAGGCAGCCTCAACATGGATTTGGTCGCTCGTGCGCCGCACCTGCCCGCGCCGGGCGAGACTGTGACCGGATCAGCCTTCTCGACGGCTCCGGGCGGCAAGGGCGCGAATCAAGCCGTGGCTGCGGCGCGACTGGGTGTGGCCACTCGGATGGTCGGGCGCGTTGGGGCGGACGCTTACGGCACTGCGCTGCGCGAAAGCCTGCGCGCCGCCGGGGTCGATACCCGCCTTGTTCAGACGGACGATACCACATCCACCGGCGTGGCCATCATCGCGGTGGATGACGCTGCTGAGAACAGCATCATCGTCATTCCCGGCGCGAATGGCCAACTGGACGAGACCGACGTAGCGCGTTTGACGGCTCATCTCGCCGGATGTGACGCGCTGCTTCTGCAACTCGAGGCGCCGTTGGATGTCAACCTCGCGGCGGCCCGCGCAGCGCAAGAAGCAGGTGTCACGGTCATCTTAGACCCTGCACCGGCGCAGTCCTTACCCGATGAGCTTTACACCCTGGTCGACATCCTCACGCCCAACCAGGTCGAGGCCGC
>JAAAOZ010000011.1 GCA_009908585.1 Chloroflexota bacterium | reverse complement strand
GACGATACGTCTTGACCTGGTGCATCAGTTGAGTTCCTTCCTCATCCAGGTCGTGCCGTTACGGAAACGCCGCGAGGATATTCCCCTGCTGATCGCCCGCCTGCTAAAAAGGTGGAACATCAAATCGAATGAACATCTGGAAATAAGCCCTGAAGCGCAACAAGCACTCCGTAGCTACCCTTGGCCTGGGAATATACGAGAATTGGAAACTATGATAGAAAGAGCGGCTCGGCAATGTGATAACCAAATCCTCGAACTGAAAGATTTCCCGGCGACGCTTCGCGAGCGGCGAGCTATGACCGAGGATCGCACCAGCACAGAGCAAATACATTCTTTAGCTGATGCCGAACACATGTGCATTTTAAATGCGCTACGGGCAACCCATGGCCACCTCAGTAAAGCAGCGCAACTCCTTGAAATCGGTCGCACAACACTGTGGAGAAAAATGAAAGCCTACGGGATTAAGACTGAGACCTTCAAGTAGGTGCAACAACACAAATATGTTGCACCATGAAACACTAGCGCTCGATCCGGTTTCAATATGAAACCTTTCTAATGAGATAATTGACGAAAAAAAGATCCATAACTATCCTGTACATGGATCGGCACACATACACAACACGGGTTCGAGATTCAATGATTTATATATCAGCAGGATTTCTTAACGATATTCACAAGAAAATCAAACCCCACTTTAAGTATTCAAGTTCCAATTAACCACAAGGGCAACAGCCCAAAGGAGGTACATATAGCAAAATAACTATCCACCGGACACTTTTTTCAACATCAGCGACTGCATCAGCGACTGAAGTAGCTTAGCGGCGAAGTCCCTTCGAGAGGCACTATAGCATGGCTATAGCGTCCAGCATCTACCTTTGAGAATGCAATAGGCTATCCCTCGGCCATTGGGCCTTCCCTCGGCCATTGGGCCTTCCCTCGGCCATTGGGCCTTCCCTCGGCCATTGGGCCTTAGGGCCAAGGAGGGCCAAGGAGGGCCAAGGAGGGCCAAGGAAGCCTCTCCAAGGTCCTTCCGTAGGTCAGTAGACCTACTGGTCTACGATAGTCCCCGTAAAGTGTCTCAAATTAACGATCTCTAGGGTAAAAGCCAGTAGCTATCTCACCTTTTTATGCCCCTCAACGCCGCTGACCAAGAAGTGCCAGTAGCTAGGCAAAATAAAAGTGTTCATAGCAGAACCTGATGTCTTTACCCTATTCATAATCAAACTCTGGAGGGAAAAATGGCAGTAAACAAGAATCCAACCCTAGGTCAAAAAATGATAGCCGAGATTGTCGGCACCGCGTTCCTGGTATGGGTCGGGCCAGGATCAATCACCGCCACTAATTTCATTGCTGGTGGCGAGCTTCCGTTCACAATGGCGGCCCTGGGCATGATCGCTCTGGCATTTGCCTTCGCCATCCTTGCGATGATCTATGCCATCGGGCATATCTCAGGCTGTCACATCAACCCGGCCGTTACGCTAGCGATGGCCGTCACAAAGCGCATGTCATGGCGCGAGGCCACATCCTACTGGCTAGCGCAACTGATTGGCGCATTTATCGGGGCAGGCTTCATCGGCTTGACTTTCGGCTTCACGCAAGCAGCCCAGATTGGATACGGCGCCACTGATTTCGACCCGGTCAACACAGGTTTTTTGGTCGCTACATTGGTAGAGGCTGTGGGAACAGCTTTCCTGCTCTTCGTTATTATGGGATCAGCCGTTGATGAGCGCGCGTCAGGCGGATTCGCGGGCATCGCGATCTCCTTGGCTGTGGCGGCGGACATCTTGGTTTTTGGCCCCATTACAAATACCTCGCTTAATCCATTCCGGTCCCTAGCTCCGGCTGTATTGCAAGTTATATTTGGTGGTACCTATCAGATGTCACATCTGATAGTATACTTTGCTGGGCCAGCTATTGGTGCTATTATTGGCACGGTGCTCTATGACTATATGACACGTGAAGTTCCAGCCTAAGGAGATTGAAATGAAAAAACTTATCAACAAACCTGATGATGTTGTACGAGAAGAGTTAGAAGGCATACAGATCGCCCATCCCGATATGGTGAAGGTTTTTTTCGACCCGAACTACATCGTGCGCGCGGATGCTCCTGTCGAGGGTAAGGTGGGGATTGTATCGGGCGGTGGTTCAGGACACGAACCGCTGCACGGGGGTTTTGTTGGCATGGGTATGTTGGATGCCGCCTGCCCTGGCGCGGTGTTTACATCCCCAACCCCAGACCAGATGCTGGAAGCGACCAAGGCCGTGGACGGTGGGGCAGGTGTTCTGCACATCGTCAAAAATTACACCGGGGACGTGCTCAACTTTGAAATGGCCGCCGATCTGGCAGCCGATGAGGACATTGAAGTTGAGGCCGTGGTCACCAACGACGACGTAGCCGTGCAAGACAGCCTCTACACCGCCGGGCGCCGAGGTGTAGGCGTTACCGTGCTGCTCGAGAAGATCGCCGGGGCCGCTGCGGAGCAGAAACGCCCGCTGAAAGACGTCGCGGAAATTGCCCGCAGAGTGAACGCTCAAGGCCGCAGCATGGGTATGGCGCTCACATCCTGCACCGTTCCCACCGCCGGGAAACCCACCTTCGATCTCCCTGAAGACGAGATGGAAATTGGCATTGGCATTCATGGAGAGCCGGGGCGTAGTCGGATGAAGGTCAAGAGCGCTGCGGAAATCACAGAAATGCTGGCCACCCCGATTCTTGAGGATCTCCCCTTTGAAGAAAGCGACGAGGTGCTTGCATTTGTCAACGGCATGGGAGGCACACCGCTCATCGAGCTATACATCATCTACAACGAACTGTCCAAGATCCTGGACAAACGAGGGATCAAGATTGTCCGTAACTTGATCGGCCCCTATATCACCTCACTGGAAATGGCAGGATGCTCGATCACGCTTCTCAAAATGGATGAGGAACTACTCCATTTATGGGATGCCCCTGTTAACGTACCAGCTCTGCGCTGGGGAATCTAGCCTCCACACCTGACGAGACGAGGTTAATCGTCTCGTCAGGTTTTTTATCCTATCTTTCATAAATCATTTAGATTGGATGGGTGATAAGAATATGAACATCACACGAGATAAAATCATCACATGGATTGAGGCATTTAGCGCCGCAATAGCAGAAAACAAAGTGTATCTGACTGATTTGGATTCAGCGATTGGGGACGGGGATCATGGCGTGAATATGGACCGAGGCTTCCAAGCCGTGCTAACGAAGCTGCCCTCAGTCTCCAACCAGGATATTGGGGCCATATTAAAAGTCGTCGGGATGACGCTGGTCTCGACCGTCGGCGGGGCAAGCGGCCCGTTATACGGTACCTTCTTCATCCAGATGGCACGTAAAACGAACGGCAAACTAGAACTGACGCTTGACGATTGGATCGCGACTATAGAATCGGGGCTAGATGGTGTTATCCGGCGGGGGAAAGCTAACCCCGGCGATAAGACCATGATTGATAGCATCTTGCCCGCCCTTGAGGCGCTTAAAACGGCCGCCGGCAACGATAAAAGCCTGGCAGAAGCCCTATCGGCATCTGCTCAAGCCGCTCACCAGGGCATGGAAGATACCATCCCCTTAGTGGCCAAGAGAGGGCGCGCCAGTTACTTAGGAGAGCGGAGCGCCGGTCATCAAGATCCTGGCGCCACTTCATCCTATCTGCTATTCAAAACCGCGGCAGAGGTGCTCCCCTAAGCGGAAAATCGAAGCAGATCGAAAGATAAGATAGCCCTCACCACCTTCACGTATAGATTACGGATGCTCGCGATAGATCTAGCAACTCGATATCCATACTGATCCGGTCAGCATGTGCAATCAATAAATTCTGTAAATACAAAAAAGGTAATCCATTTTAATGATAGGAATCGTAATTGTCTCACATAGCGCTAAGCTGGTAGAGGGTGTAATAGAACTATCCAGCGAGATGGGAGGCGAGGATTTACAATTATATGGCGCCGGGGGGCTAAATACCGCCACGCACTCCTTAGGCACAGACCCGGCTATGATTAGGGAAGCCATTGAACAAGCCTATTCACCCGAAGGCGTCCTAGTCCTTATGGATTTGGGAAGCGCCCTGCTCAGCGCTGAGACGGCAATTGATATGCTGCCGCCAGACAAGGCGGAGGCAGTTGTTCTGTGCCACGCCCCACTCGTCGAAGGGACCGTCGCGGCAGCCGTTCAAGCCCGCTTAGGCGCGCCCATAGAACAAGTAGCCGCGGAAGCGGAAGGTGCTCTAGCGGCCAAAATAGCCCATCTAGCAAGCGCTACAGACGACATCCCGTCCCCCCACCCCCCAGCTGAAACGCCACCGGATGACCAACCGTACACCTTGCAGCTAACCATCAAGAACCCCCTAGGCTTGCACGCCAGGCCAGCAGCTCGCTTTGTAAAAACGGCGGGCGATTTTCCTCAAGCGACTGTGTATGTAAGTAACGAGACCACAGGGCAAGGGCCAGTCAATGCTAAAAGCATCAATGGCATGGCCTTGTTGGGCGTACAACAAGGCCATGAAATTCTAATCGCTGCATCTGGCCCCCAAGCCCAGGCCGCGCTCGAAGCTTTACAAATGCTCGCCAACGACAACTTCGGGGACAAACCGGACATTCAACCAAGCGC
>JAAAOZ010000127.1 GCA_009908585.1 Chloroflexota bacterium | reverse complement strand
CTCCGCCGCTGGAACGACGACGCGCGCTTCAAGGCCACCTACGGGCGGATCTTCGACGCCTACCGGCGCATCACCTTCGATAAGGCCTACGCCCGCGAGCACCGCGCCGTGGAATTCGTGGCGCCGGGCCACCCGCTGCTGGAGGCCGTCTCCGAGACGGTGCTGGAACGCGGCGCCGGCGGGGCCGACGCCTACGCCCTCTTCGGCGATCCAGAAGGGGAGCGCGAGGGCCTCCTCTGGTTCGTCGAGGGCGCGGTCAACGACGCCCTGGGGCGGGCGGCGGGCAAGCGCGTCTTCTGCCTCCATCAGGACATGGCGGGCGAGCTGCGCACCCTCAACCCGGCGGTGCTGTGGAACTACGATCCCCTGGATGGGGCCGATCTGCCCGAAGCGCAGGCCGCGATGCTGGCGCAGCGCGAGGCGGTGGAGGATTTCATCATCACCGAGGTGCTCTTCCCCTACCAGGCGGAGATCGCGGCCCGGCGCGCGCACGAGGCCCAGGTCAAGGAGAAATACGGCCTGCGCTCGCTGGATTACCTGATCCAGGAATCCAACCAGAAGATCCTCGATTACCAACTTCGCCAGGACGCGGGCGAGGTGATGGATCTGCCGCTGCGCAACGAGCGGCGCAACCTGGAGCAGTTGGAGGCGCGACGCGCGGCGCTGGAGCGCGAGATCCGGCTGGAAAGCCAGCTCACGGTGGATGAGCCGCGCATCTTGGGGACGGCGGTGGTGATCCCGCTGGAACCGGAGGCGGCGGCCCCGGCCCTCGCCTACCCGGAGTCCAAAGATGCTGGGCAGGCGAATCACGAGCCGGGCGAGCGCTACGATGTGGGCGGCATGCGGCGCGACGACGAGGCGGAGGCCGTGGGGATGCGCGAGACGATGAGGTACGAGCGCGCCCAGGGCCGCGCGCCGGAAGACGTCTCCGAGGAGAACTTGGGCTTCGACGTGCGCTCCCTGGCCTACCACGCCGATGGCACCCTGGCGGGCATCCGCTACATCGAGGTCAAGGCGCGGGCGCGCAGCGGGGCCGTGCGGATTTCGTCCAACGAGTGGAAGGGCGCGCGCCACTTCGGCAAGGACTTCTGGCTCTACATCGTCACCGGGGCCAAGACGGAGCGCCCGGAGCTGCACCGCATCCCCAACCCGGCGGCGCAGTTCCGCGTGGGCGAGGAGATCGAGGTGACGGGGTATATCATCCAAGAGGATGCGTGGCGCCAGCGGGTGACAAAGTGAGGATGGAGTATAATGAAGGGTGAGTCGATTACCGCATAAGCTCACGGATCAACGCGGATGAACACAGATTAGAAGCGTAAAAAATCCGTGTAATCCGTGAAAATCCGTGAGCTATTTTCTAGAAGTGTCCGGCGGATAAAGAAGTACAGACTGCCCAAATCTTAGGAGGTGTACCGATGGTAGAAACAATGGCTGATGTGACCATCTCTTTGCCCCGTGCCTTGCAACCCCTGCTGGATGGCTTACGCGGTGGGACGTTGGATCAGAAGATCACCCATCTTCTCTTGGGGGAGGCGCGGCGAAATTTAGAGGCATGCGAAAAAGAGCGACTCGAATTTGAGATCAAGTATGGGATGGAATTCGAGGCATTTCAACGCGAGCTTTCTCTGGGAGAATCGGGAGCGTTAGGCGATGTATTCCGGCAATATGATCTAGAAACCGATGCGATGCGCTGGTCGGATTTGGTCGCGGAGAAGCGATATTGGCTTGAGCAGATACGCGCACTCAGAGAGCTGGCGCTATGACCGTTGCTGAAAGGCTGCGGGATTTCCAGCAGGCCGTGCGCGAAGCTGTGCAACGGCATCTTCCGCGCGCCGACTGGACGTTGGAGCAAAAACGCGGCATCGTGCTGGATGGGAGAATTGAGTTAGATGATGAGACATTCATATCCATTTACTTCAATGCGCTGACGAGGAAGACCAGCTATGCCTTGATTCGGCAAGGGCAGCGTCTGGCCGGATATGATAACTACAAGTTCTGGCATTATCATCCGCCAGGAGAGGTTGACATCCATCAGCCCTGTGACGAGCCAACGCCAGAGGAAGCTATTGTGAGTTTGATTGAGGGCCTATCTCGCTAAGCTCCGAGTAACTTCATCGAATGAACAACAGCGCCGCATAGACCCTTCGGTCTGACCAAGGTCACAAAGCGAGATATTGACATCGTATGAGACATCATATATGATGTGCGTAAGACGAAGATTATCTCAGGAGGTGAACGATGTCACGCTATCCATTGAATTTACCGGCAGAGTTGAAGCAGGCGGCGGAAGATTACGCTGCCGAACAAGGGGTCTCGCTCAATCAGTTCATTATGTGGGCGGTGGCCGAGAAGGTCGGATCGCTGCGCCAGCGCCTCGATGACCCCAATTTCCCCCACATCACCTACCGTCGCGGCGCGGCAGGGATGCCCGCCCCGGTGATTCGCGGGACGGGGATTCGGGTGCAGACGGTGGCGGTGGCCGCCGAGCACTGGCAGATGTCGCCCGCCGAGATCGCGGCGGAGTACGAGCTCAGCGAGGCCCAGGTCAAGGAGGCGCTGGCTTTCTACGCCGCGCACCGCGCCGAGATTGATCAGGCCATCGCCGCCGAGCAGGCGCAGCAACCCGCCTATGCCTGAAGCCCGCTTACACCTCGATGCGGACGCCTCGAGCAAATCGCTGCACGCGGCGCTGTTGGATCAAGGGCGCGATGTGACCCGGACGCCGACGGAGTGGATGCCGCTGGATGCCAGCGACGAGAGGCAGCTTCTGGGCGCGCTGGCCCACGGGCGCGTGATCTTCACCTTCAACATCCGCGACTTTATGGCGCTGGCGACGCGCTATCCCCGCCACGGGGGGATTATCCTGGCGGCGCAGGCCAGTTGGACGCTGTCGGCCCTGATCGCGGCGCTGGATCGCGCGCTGGCTGAGACCGAGGCCGAGGATTGGCCCGGACAGGTGCGCTGGCTGAACGATTGGCGGTAACAAGGGAATTCGAAGCAAATCGACTGGGAAAATTGCTCTCGGTGCTTCAGAGTATTCTCAGCCAGGTTCAAGGCAAACGAAGTTGGGGTTGATGTGGGCGGTCAATCGCTTAGCGCGCAGCCTAGTGTATCTCGGACACCTTGGAACGGCTTTGTTTGTCCATCGCCTTATCCAACATGCCTTAACGTTGGCTGGCAAAAGCGATGGATAACATCATCGAATGAATGACAGCGCTGCATGGAGACCTGAAGGGTTTGATCGGGGTATAAGCAAGCGAGGATAGAGGAAGTAACTTTGACACATTACGTCATGTTTGTCGATGAGACTGGTGATCATAACCTGAAGCATATTGATGATCACTTCCCATTGTTTTGTTTATGCGGCTGTGTTTTTGAGAAGACCTATTATCATCAAGTAGCACGCCCCTATGTTGATGATCTAAAGATGCGCTTTTGGGGTGCAACAGATATCATTTTTCACTCGCGAGACATTCGTAAACAGCAGGGACGCTTTCGGTTTTTGCGAGATCACGATAGGCGGTCAGAATTCTACAACGCGATCAACGAGATGATGGAACATTTGGACTTCACCATTATCGTCGTTGCCATTCTCAAGCGTGAGCATCTTTCGCATTATGGGGATAATGCCAAGCATCCCTATCATTTGGCGTTGGAGTTTATGTTGGAGCGATTTGCATTAATGGTCGGTGATGGAGAAGTGGGAAGTGACGGACACATCATCGCTGAATCACGAGGCAAGGTTGAAGATTGTCTGCTCAAGGAAGAGTTCTTTCGTTTGAAAAAACGAGGGTCTTTTTATCAGTCCTTTGAGGCGATAACGACATTATGGACGGAGAAAAAGCGGAAGAATATCGCTGGTCTTCAAATTGCTGATCTGGTTGCTTACCCCATAGCTCGAAAGGTTCTTGATCCAGTAAGACAGAATCTTTCATTTGATGTCATTCGATCCAAGGTTCGCCACCGACCGGGGGATGTGAATGGTCTTCTTGGATATGGGATCAAGATTTTCCCCCAAGCGACGTTCGACCATTACTTCTATCTCGATGGGGGATAAAACAAAACGAAGGGAGAGCCTGCATTGGCTCTCCCCCCGCGACCGGGAACTCCCGATCCATCTTTCACCTTAATGATATAGTACGTGTTAATATTTGTCAAGTTTTGATAATCGCCTTACCCAGTAAGCCTTAACGTTGGCTGGCGAAAGCGATGGATAACATCATCGAATGGATGACATCGCCGCATGGAGACCTGAAGGGTCTCGCAGACCCTTCAGGTCTGACCTAGGCCTTTGCATCCCACAATCTGAGGAAATACGTTCAATGTTAGGAGCATTATGAAATCGATACCTATATCTCAAGAACAATTGGCGGCGCTGTGCCGTCGCCATCACGTGCAACGGCTGGCGCTCTTCGGCTCGGCGCTGCGGGAGGATTTTCGCCCGGAGAGTGACGTCGATGTGCTCGTCACCTTTGAACCGGATGCTGAGATCGGCTTTTTGGCCCTGAGCCGGCTACGCAGGGAATTGGAGGCGATCTTCAATCGGCCGGTGGATTTGGCGCCGCAAGAGGGGCTGAAGTCTCGGATTCGCGAGAGCGTCCTGGCCAGCGCGGAGCCGATCTATGCGAGATGAAGTTCTG
>JAAAOZ010000155.1 GCA_009908585.1 Chloroflexota bacterium | reverse complement strand
GCGAGGGCATGGTCAAGCACGAGACGGAGTACGATGCGTCAGACGCGCGGCGCTTTGAGCCGGAGCTGCGCGGCACCTTGGCCGCCCAACTCGCCAACCCGGCGGATGAGTTGGCCTACACGGCCCACGACCTCGACGATGGCTTGCGCTCTGGCCTGATCAAGCCGGCGGATCTGGACGGTTTGGCGCTGTGGGAGCACGTCAAGGAAAGCGTGGGCTGGGAGGAGGCGGATTTCAGCCGGATGTGGCGCCATCGCATCGTGCGCCGGCTGATCGGCATCCTGGTGCGCGACGTGGTGACGGAGACCTCGCGCCGGCTGGAGGCTGAGGCGGTCGATTCGACAGCGGCGTTGCAGGCGCTGCCGGAGAATGTCGTCGCGCTCTCCGACGAGATGCACGCGATGACGCGCGAACTGAAGCACTTCCTCTACGAGCGCCTCTATCGCCACCCGCGCGTCATGCGGATGCAGATGAAGGCCGAGCGCATCATCGAGGCGCTCTTCGACGTCTACATCGCCGAGCCGCGCCAGCTTCCGTGGGATGAGCAGGCCAAGTTAGAGACGCGCTCGCTGCATCGGACGGTCTGCGATTACCTCGCGGGGATGACCGACCGCTACGCGCTTCAGGAGCACGCCAAGATGTTCGATCCCTTCGAGCGGGTCTGAGCGAGTCCAAGAGGGGGACACACATCCATTTACCGGAGGGGTGGAATGCAATCACCCCTCCGGTAAATTTTTTGAGACAATGATCTAGTCATCACGTCAATCCAAACAACCTGTTTTCAACGGGCTTTGGATATTAGGCGATGATGACAATGCTTTGGATCTCTGGCGTTGGCGATGAGACGCGATCTCTAAAAATTGCGGGTGACGAGCGGGAGATAAATCGCCAACGGCTGAACCTCCGTCTTAAGCTCGTCCTCATCGGCCCAACTTCCCACGCCGCCGATCTGCGCGACGTTCAGCAACGTCCGATCCCCCGGCACACCGACCGTCGCGGTTATGACCACCTGTCCGGTCGTCTCTGGTCCGATGGCGCCGATCTCCCAGATGCCTCGGGTGGCATCGATTGTCACCGTGCCCGGTTCGTAATCCACAACTGTGATATTGGCGGGGAAGGTGTCGGTCACGAGCACGTTGGTGGCGGTGATGTTCCCTATGTTCCAGTAGTGCAGGCGATAGCGCAACGTATCCCCCACGTTCACCGTTTTTGGCCCGCGTTTGTCAATTTGGAGGATGGCGCCCTCGGTCACCACGTGCGTTGCATAGATGGTCTGGGTCATGCCTGTTTGGGCGCTGAAGGCCATCGCGCGATTGTACAACACCGTGGGCGAGGATGGCGAGGTAGAGGTGATGACACTCTCCCACGTTTCTCCCGGCGCGAGCGTCCCGATGTTCCACTGTCCCATCGGGAAGTCGTCCTGATCGGGCGTGGGGGCCATCTCCTGCACGGTGACCTCATCCGGCAGGAAATTAACCAAGATCACTTGCTTCAGCGTGGATTCTCCCGTGTTCTCGCAGCTAATCCTATGGACGACCTCGCTCTCGGTGAGCACCGCCGTGTAGCCATCCACCGTCAACTCGAGCCGGTCGATGAGAGGCGTGACGGGAATGGACAGTGAGGTGGTGACGGGTTCGACGCCGTCGGCGAGGACTAAGGCTCGGTTATTAAGCTCGGTGAAACCCTCGCGGACGCGAGCCTGAATGATCACGGACGCTGCGTCTGTATCCTCCGCCGTGAAGAACAAAATCCCGTCAGTGATAGACGTTGGCGGGGGAGAAGCTCCTGCGTACTCCACGCCGGCGGGCAAAAAATCATAGAGCCGGAGATTGAACCCTTTACTGCCCGGCACAATGTTGTCATACGCCAGTTCGTAGGAGACGAGATCGCCGGGCTTAGGCGCCTCATCGTTCACGGACTTCTCTAACGTCAGTTCCGGATTGCCAATTGGGCTTTGAAAGGCTAATGGGGCAGGGAGGACATCCGATGCCGATATCTCCCCGGCATCGAAGATCCATTTGCCTAAACCTATCATTCCCACTAAGACGACAACGATCCAAAAAATCTTATGCTTCTTCGACATGTTAGGCCTCCCAAAAAACTATGTTGATTGAGCGATACCAATGCCAATATCCAGGAAGTGGAAGTAGGGGGTTGAGATATTTTGCTGTAGAATGTGTTTTCTGTCAAATCCAAAGTGATTTTTGGTTGTGGACCATGCAAAAAGCGGGGCGGATCTTATCCCGCCCCGCTGATTTCTCTCGCTAACGTTATGACACTTAGGTAGTTCCAGAAATTAAAACCTCCCAAACCTGATGCTTTCTCCTCAGAAAACTGACCGTTTTTGGGAGACTTATTTTCTTGGAACGGCCTTACGCGCGCTGCAACACCGGCCGGAACTTGTAGCCGTAGGAGATCGTGCCCTCGTCCCCCTGGACGCGCAAGCGCCGCGTGACCATCTCCACCGGCATGCCGATCTCCACATCATCCGGCGCGACATCGGTGAGCTGCGCGGTGATCATCGGGCCTTCTTCCAGCTTCACCAGCGCAACCGTGTAGGGCACATACTGCTCGAACCCCTCCGGCGCGTTCTGGACGGTGCTGTAGGTGTAGACCTCACCACGACCACTCAATGTGTGCTCTGTCTTCGCCGGCTGATGGCATTCCGGGCAAATATCGCGTGGCGGGAAGATGGTCGACCCGCAATGATCACAGACTTCCCCCTCTAACCGATACCGCTGCCCTCGTAAACGCCAATTGTGTGCTACTTTAACACCCATCGTATCTCTCCTTTTTCTGATTTCTGAACTCTGATCTTTAATCGCTCGAACAATCACAAACCGCAATTCTCAATCTCAATTCTTAATCTTAATTCTTAGTCTTAATCTTAATTCTTAGTCTTAATCTTAATTCTAACTTTACCCCATCGCTTCCAAAATATGCGTGATGATCGTCGCGCCGCTGCCCCCGATGTTCTGGGCCATGCCGAGCCGCGCATTAGGAAGTTGCGTCTCGCCGGCCAGCCCCCGCAGTTGCAGGACCGATTCGACGATCTGATAGACCCCCGTCGCGCCGACGGGATGGCCGCGTGATTTCAGGCCGCCCATCGTGGAGACGGGGATGCGACCATCCAACGTGATCTCGCCATCCAACGCCATGCGGACGGCCTGGCCGCGCTCAGCGAAGCCCGTCGCCTCCAGGCTGAGCGCCGCCATAATGGTGAAGGCGTCGTGCAGTTCGAAGAAGTCGAGGTCGTCAGGTTCGATCTCGGCCTGTTCGTAGGCGCGCTGCGCCGAGATCCGCGCGGCCTCCAATGCCAGAGGATCCTTGCGGCTGTGGACGGCCAAGGGCGATGTCGCCACTGCCGACGCCTTGATCCGCACGGGCGCCGGGCTGAGCGTGTGCGCGTACTCCATCGGCGCCAGCACCACGGCGGCCGCGCCATCGCAGATGGGCGAGGCGTCGAACAGCCCGACGGGGCTGGAGATCATCGGCGAGCGCTCGTAGGCCGCCTGCGAGATCTCCTTCTGGAACATCGCGTTGGGGTTGTGCTTGCCGTTTGCGTGCGCGTTGATGACGAAGTTGGCGAAATCCTTCCGCTCCCATCCGTACTCGTACATATACCGCTGCATCAAGAGGCCGTTCAGCGTGACGAAGGTCACGCCCTGACTGACCTCATACTCCGCATCGGCCGCCATCGCCAGCGCAGCCGTGGTCTGTTGGCCGACCGTATCCGTCATCTTCTCCACGCCCATCGCCAGCACCAGATCGCTCATCCCGCTGGCGACCGCCATCATCCCGACCCGCACGGCGGCGGCGCCGGAGGCGCACGCAGCCTCGATCTTCATCGCTTCCGTGCCGGCCATCCCCAAAAAATCGACGACCAAGCCGCCCAGATGCTCCTGGCCCGTCGTCGTGCCGGAGAGCATATTGCCCACATAGACGGCCTCGACGCGCTCTAGATTAGCATCCTTCAGGGCCTTGAGGCCGGCATCCAAGGCCAAATGCCGCAGGCTGGTCGTCCAATGCTCATCGACCGGCGTTTGTCCAATCCCGATAATAGCTACATCTCGCATAAGTTCACTCTCCGTTCACACTATTTCATCAATAACTTGCCGCGATAGCGGGCGTACAAGGCGTAATCGATTTCCGTGCGCCGCTGGATATAATCGGCGACCTTCGGGACGCGCTCGCGGCGCTCCTCGATGGCGTCGGTGACCTCCCAGACAAAAGCGTCGGAGCCGGCGCCGGAGCCGAAGCTCGTGACAAGGATGCGATCGCCCGGCTGTGCCACATCCAAGGTAGCGGCCAAGCCCGTGATCGCGGCGGCGGCGTAGGTGTTGCCGATCTCGTTGCTCAGCAATCCCGGCCCAAGCTGCTCGGCGGTGAAGCCCAAGCGCTTGGCCACCCGGCGCGGGAATTTGACGTTGGGCTGGTGGAAGATCGCGTAGGTGAAATCCTCCGGCTGCATCTCTATCTGATCCAAAATCTCCTGGGTCGCCGATTGGATGTGGTGGAAGTAGGCCGGCTCGCCCGTGAAGCGCGCGCCGTGGCTGGGATAGTGTTGGTGGGCGCGGCGCCAGAAATCGGGCGTGTCGGTGATGTAGGAGAGGGACCCGGTACAAATCGCCACTGCCTCCTCCGCCGGCCCG
>JAAAOZ010000221.1 GCA_009908585.1 Chloroflexota bacterium | reverse complement strand
TGATCCCTATCCGGCGATGTTTCTCCCCATCCCCAGCGGACTTATTCCGCTGGGGATTTTTTTGTGCGAGGCCTTAGCCGCGTCGAGGCCGCCATCCGGGCGGTGAAAGCGGACTGGCTGCGGTGGATATAACAAGAACTTGTTATATCCAGGCCGAAAAATAACAAGAAATTGCTATTTACAGACGCCTCCCGATCGGGTAGGATGATACATAGCGCCGGGTGGTCCGGTGCGTGTCAAACTACTCACTAAAATCACAGGAGGTTTACCATGAAAAGTAACTTCAGAAAACTATCGCTCTTTTTGACGCTGATATTGCTACTAGGCGTGACCTTTAACACAGCAATTGCCTCCAGCCCTTACCGTTTACCATGGGTATACTGTTTTTACAAGCAGGTTACACAGGGGTGGGATGGTTCTGTGAGTCACACAGGCAATATGCAATACGCTTATGATTTCAATCATTCAGAAGGTGAAGCTGTTCGAGCCTCGCTAGGTGGGCAAATTAGCCATATCAAATCAGATGTACCGGCTGATAATTGTTGCAGTGATAGTAGTTGCGCGAACAATGCCAACTACGTCGTCATTGATCATTATGATGGCAAATCTACGCTGTATCTTCACTTGCATTCCGTTTATGTTGGTGAAGGGAACTACGTGAACGGAGGGGAAACGATAGGCACTGCAGGGAAAACGGGTTGGACTTCATGTGCTCCCCATTTACACTTTCAGCGTCAGGATCAGGGTAGTTGGTTCACACAGTCACGGCCTGTCTATTTTGATGAATATCCTGGAATAGAACTACAGGAAGATCATTGGTATAGATCAAGCAATTCCTGGCCTGGTGATTATTGTCCTACATTAGATAGGATGTTATCGACCGACTCCGACAATATTCATTCCTCTTCAACCAATACTGTCGATATTTCCGATGCTACAACCTGGTTCAACTATACAAATCCATTCTATGACCTACGTTTCCGTTATCCACCCTCAATAGAATTGATTCCTCAAGTATGGACATCTTCATCCAACAATTTCCAAGAAGATCTCCACATCTCGTTTTTAGATGACTCAGGGAAAGACATAATGAGTGTTAGCGTGCATGAAAACCAATGGATAGCTCCTGAGGAGTTTTTTGCAGAGATGGAACGTACTGCCCGGGGTGATGTTGAGCAAATACGTTATCCTTTTGTGCAAATCTTGGGAAAAACCGAGATAAAAGGGCAACCAGCGTTAGTCTTCGATTGGGACAACATGGTCACAGGGCAGATTCGCTCTGTCGCCGTGATGGGACATGAATGGATGTATATTTTCCACACGTGGTCGGGGGAAACTCAGGCCCTCAAGGGGCGGATAGATCTCATGGACAGGATATTGAAAACATTAGAGATTTCGAGTTCGTTGGAATAGGGATAGGAATATGGCGCCTCTTATGAGAACTTGCGCGATAATCTGGGTTTTCTTGAGTTTGCTTTCGATGGTGGGATGCGCAATGACCTCTCCTTCCTCTCCGGATCCCTCCCCCACACACTCCGTTACAACCCCATCAGCGGGGATTACACCTACCTTCACTCCTGCTATCCCTTCCCCTTCTCCCTCCGTTACTCCCTCGCCTGTGCCAACCTATAATCTTGCTGAGGATGTTCCTGAGAACGTGGATGTGTGGGGGACACACCGATTACCTTACTTTAACGTGACATTGCCGACGCCGCCAGATTGGGTCATTGAAGAGCGCGGCGAGAGAGGGAACACACTCTACGGCGCAACATATCAGCCGCCCTTGTGGGATTCGCCGGAAGATTGTGGTTACCAATGCCCCTCCATCAGCGTGGTGATCTATCGCGATACGGTAACCATCACGCATGGAACAACCGTAGACGCCTTACGGACGTGGATAGAGGAACACTCCACGTCGGAGCCTTTCGGGGCAGATGTGGACGACAGGGTCATCTTCTTCGGTGTGGAACGAATTGAAGAGACGCTGTGGGATGGACAGCAGGCGCTGAGTTTCTACAGTGAGGCTATGGGAATCCGCTCTTACGAGGTACTGACCATCGTGAACGGTCACGTAGTGGGCCTAAGTAAATCGCATGTGGATCGGTTTGAGTTTGAGCCCGTATACGAGATGATGCGAACGCATGCGATGATAAAGACCCATCCACTCCACCCGACCGCTACCCCCATCACCATCGCTCGCCTCTGTCCTCCCGCCTCGTCAGAAGCGGAATGGGAGTGCCAGGATCTCGAAATTGCAATAAAATCGCAGTTTCCTGATGACATTAAGTTAAGAAGACGCTATTCGATCACCGAGCCGCCCATTGGAGCTCTCGAGGTGGATGTCTGGCTGCCTTCCGATGCAGATCTTACAACGTGGCTGGAAAAGCAAAATGCTCCTAATTTATTCTCCGTACAGGAGCCAAATGGCGCCGTGGGCGGACACCCCGCCATCTTCTGGGTCACAGATCCCCCGCATAGCTCCTTCAATGCACTGGTTAGCGACGGCACGTATATCTACAAGGTGTACTACCTCATCATCTGCCACGAGGACGGGTTGCCGGCGGCGCGTCAGATGCTGGACACCTTCCGTTTCTCTGGAGAGCCGGCGATCCCGGCGGACATACCGGAAAACGTCTGGCAGCAAGCGCTTGAGGTCTGCCAATAAACCAAGGAATCCACCGCGCGGACCGGGTTGCTCGACTGATCCCTATCCGGCGATGTTTCTCCCCATCCCCAGCGGACTTATTCCGCTGGGGATTTTTTTTGTGCGAGGCTTTAGCCGCGTCGAGGCCGCCATCCGGGCGGTGAAAGCGGATTGGCTGCGATGGATATAACAAGAACTTGTTATATCCAGGCCGAAAAATAACAAGAAATTGCTATTTACAGACGCCTCCCGATCGGGTAGGATGATACATAGCGCCGGGTGGTCCGGTGCGTGTCAAACTACTCAATCAAAAGGAGGTTGCGTTATGAAAGGCCGAGGATTGAAGCGGAAGTGGGTATTTTTGAGTTTGACAGTTTTACTGTGGACGCTGCTGTGGGGTTACTACCCCAAGTCCCTGTATGCTCAAGAACGCATACTTTCGGAGGATGGTAGTGGTGAATTTTGACTGATGACTCCAATGAAGCTCAACACCACCCAAGTTCGCGGTGGGGCCAAAAGCCCACACAAGGCTCAAAAAATGGGTGTGAAGTGGGATTATTTCCCTAGATTCACGATTTTTAACCCCAAAAGTGGGAAGATATGCCCTATTGAAATTCTGGGTGATCTGAGCCGCGTGAAGCCATCAGTCAATTTTAACCACTACCGTTGTTGGCTCATGTAGGAAATTGGGTGAAATCAACCCTCGTTCATCCAGCGGTTTAATTGGGACACGGAGCATCACCGAGAAGGCACAGAGAAGCACGGAGAAATGATTCTCTCTGTGTATCTCCGTGAAAAACTCCGTGAAACTCAGTGTAACGAGAGTATGATCATCATTCGCGCCCAATTTCACCTAAAAACCCATAAGAGCTGAAGTTGTTATATCCAGGCCAAAAAATAACAAGAAGTTGATATTTACAGACGCCGCCTGATCTGGTAGGATGATACGTAGCGCATGGAGGATACCGACAATCCATCCCCAAGCAGGCTTTCTGGACGTATGTGCACTTGAACAATGCTCAAGCCTGGTAAAGCGTGGGTAGATCGCTGTGTACCCAAAACTTGATTTAAAGCAGATGGGATCGTCCCACCTGCTTTAGTGAAAGGCCCTCATTGTATGAAGGGATTAATTTATATCGTCTAAACGATTCTCCTGGTACTCCTACTTTGTCTTGGCGCCTGTACGACGACTCCGACGTCAATCACGGAAAGTGCTCCTCAAGCGACTGTGTCCCCTTCACCGACGAGCGCTATAACGTCCACGCCCACCGCATCGCCTACACTTTCGGCAATGGCAACCGCTACCGCGATGCCCTCGCCCACGCCAGTACCGAGGCTTTCTCCTACGCCTATTGCGACAACGCTAATCGAGACCCACACCTTGCGCTTGGAAAATCAACTGGCTGGCCAGCTGACTCTTGACGAAAGCCCGCTCTACTGGGTAGCGCACCGAAATCCCGGCACCATCTTTTTCTATCCGCCGCGCCGTACAAGGCGAAATTCTCATCACCGGTGGACAATTGGCCCGCGTCGTGGCTTGGCGTCGAGAGGTCGGCACGCGCCGGGAAAGCTTCACAGAGCACGATCAGGAGATCGCACTGCAGATCGCCGATAGCAAGACCAACCGGCGCGTTGAGCATCAGCGAACACACCGCGGAGAACCACGTCGGCAACGTCCTGCGTAAATTGGATATCATGACGCGCCCGAGGTCGCCGTCTGGTCGTGGAAGCAGGGACTGGTTGAAAAAGAGGCCAGATCTGGTGGATTTCCAGGATTGACAGAGCCCTCGACGATATGATAAAATTCGCTTGTATATCTATTCTAACGTGCAAACTCAGAGATTGCAGAGTTCGATGACCTCTTCTGGTTACAGCACAAACAAGTGAAAATTGAATTATAACTGCGACTTTGATCTTACTACACTATACTTTCGCGGTTTTTAGCATTTTTCCCCACAGACAACGGTGCGGAAAGATTGAATTCCGCAAAACTAAGTATCAAAAATCTGGTTGTGTGGCGG
>JAAAOZ010000342.1 GCA_009908585.1 Chloroflexota bacterium | reverse complement strand
GACCGATGTGATCACCGATACCCCGCAGACCATCACCATGGTCGTCGCCACCAGCGAATCCTACAGCGGCGCCCTGACCAACACCGCGATCGTGGCCCCTGTTGGCGGCGTCGTTGACACGACCGCCGATAACGATGAAGCCGGCCCGGTGAGTGTCGTTGTGGAGAAGGCGCTGGAGCAACCTGTACTCGTCAGCCCGCCCGATGGCACGCTGACCAACACGCATCAACTTACCCTCACCTGGAACCCCGTCACCGACGCGGCCGGTTATCTGCTGGACGTGAACGGTGTGATCAGCGACGTAGGTAATGTGCTCACCTACACCCCCAGCGTTCTACCCGATGGCATCTACAGCTGGACTGTCGCCGCGTACAGTGGATCAGGTCTCACGGGGGAGTACGCCGCCGCATGGACGTTCGAGATCGATACGACACCACCGACGGTCGAGGCAGTCAGCCCGCTCGACGGCGCGACGGATGTGCTGCGCAATGCCCCCATCGTGGTGGATTTCAGCGAGCGCATGCTCACCGACACTGTCACTGTGATGATCGCGCCCGGCGTGACCGGGCGGGTCGAGACCTGGGGCGTGGGCGACGCGCGCTTGACCCTGACCCACGATGAGTTGGCTGCGGACACCACGTACACCGTCACCGTCACCGGCAGCGACCGGGCGGGGAATTCCCTCGCCGCGCCGTATACTTGGTCCTTCACCACCGGCGCCGAGTCGGCTCCTGAGGCGGATCTCGCCCTGAGCAAGGTTCGGGAGGGCGATGGCGTCGTGATGGCCGGTTCATCGATCACCTACACGCTGACGGTCACCAATCACGGCCCGACGTCGCCGATCACCGCGACCCTCACCGACGCCTTCAGCAGCGCCAAGGTCCTGACGGCGGTCAGTGCGCCCGGCTGCGCGTGGACGCCCGGTTCAGCCACGGTGATCTGCACGCTGACCGATGTGATCACCGATACCCCGCAGACCATCACCATGGTCGTCGCCACCAGCGAATCCTACAGCGGCGCCCTGACCAACACCGCGATCGTGGCCCCCGTCGGCGGCGTCGTGGACACGACCGCCGATAACGACGAGGTTGGCCCGGTGAGTGTGCTCCTGCAAACGGGAGCGGGTGAAGAATCCTACATCTATTTGCCGTTAGTGCTGCGTAACGTCGGCCCGTGACGAATGCCCGGCCTAGGGAAAAAGCCCCACCTTTATGGTGGGGCTTTTGATTTCTGAGATGGAAGCGCGCCTTATTGCGCCACTTCGATTTGTTTCGCCCAATTGACGGCGCGCTCTAGTTCACCTTCCTTCAGCGGGCCTTCTTTATCCGCGACGTAGAAGCCCTCCTCGCGCAGCGTCGCCGCGATTCGCTCAGCGACCTCCCGCGTCGAGCCATACCGGGTAGCATAGGTGACGAGCATCGTATCTGACATCATGGTTCTCCTTAGTTAGTGTTACTTGGCTGCCTGGATATCGTGCGCAAAACCGGCGACGAAGGTCACGAGGAACATTCCCCATCCTCCGCCGAAGATAAAGGCCCAACAGATGTTGATGATGCGTTCGGGATCGCTGACGCCGGGGACATAGCCAAAAATGGCGATGAAGAGTCCGATCAAGAAGGAGATGGCCCCAACGGTCAGGGTGTAGGGCCAGATGCTGGCCAGCGCCCGCCGGAGCTTGGCGGGCAGAACTTTTCGCCACCAAGTCAGCGGCTTGTTGATGCGTGTCGCCGCCGCCCACGTGGGCGGCGCAATCACCACCTGCGCGGCAATCCCGCCACCGAATAGGAACAGCAACACAAAGAGCAGGCCGAAGACAGCGGCTCCACGTCGCTGGTGCACAAATCCAACCGACCAGATGATGATGGCGAGGCCAATGGCCATCGCTAAGATGCCGGTGATGAGGAAGTTGGGGATGAGGGTGAAGGCTTCTTCGGTGCCATAATACCACATCTGATGCGCATCGCCGATAGCCTGGATGATCAAGCCGTCGGTGGAGGTGTTGCCTTGTAGGACTTCGAAGAATCCATGCTCCATCCCGGCGATGCCGAGCAGCACGCCAATGGTGGAGACGATCATTTTGGTCGCGCGATTCAAGGGTCTATCTCTATCTTTCAAATGGTACCCCCTCAATGGGTTTGATAGTTTCTTCTATGCTATTCGGCTGGTTGCGAATGGTCGTATCTGGCTTGTTGGCCAATTTGAACAGCCCCACGGAGATCATAATCCACCAGGCGAACCCCAGCAGGCCGTTGATGGGCATAAGCGCCCATCCGATGTCCGGCGCGAGAAGTCGGGCGAGATAATTGGCGAGCGCGGCTGCGGCTCCGGCGATGCCGACGTAGGCCGCTGCTTTGCTCAGGGGCCAGGTCTCAGGAGCGACGGTGAACGTCGCGGCGGGCGATAATCTCACCACAGAGATGATCAGCCCCGCGAGCGCCATCAGCAGAAAGCCCAAGGTCTGGGGCGTCGCGCTGCTCACCTGGGAGAGGGCTTCTCCCGCTGCCAGGAGTATGGTTCTTCGCGCTTCGGTGGTCGCTGCGGCGTGCAGATCGCTGAGTGGCGCCAGGGCGAGATGCAGCACTCGCGGCACGATGAAGACGGTCACCCCCAGCATCGCGAAATAGAGCGCGATCAACATCCAGGAGGGGCGAACGCGCCTGAGCGCCACGTAGAGGGCCAGGAACATGATTCCCAAGAGCACGAACGAGATGATGTCCAGGGCGTTGAGGTACCAGAGGCCGAGGAGTTTGCTGCGCTGAAAGATCGCGTACCAGCCCTCGATGGTCGTGGGATAGGGGTCTTTTCCAAAGATCAGGATGCTAAACTCGATCAGGTAAAAGACCAGCGCGATCAAGGGCGCGACGGCGCCGGCCCGGTAGAGAGCTTTCCATTGTGCGTCTGAGGTTCGGCTGTGGGTGTTCTTCATACGGTTGTGTCTCCTTGGACGTTATGTTATGATTCTGGGTCTTTTGGGTTTTGCCGGGTAACCGCCTCAGTAGTCCTAAAAACAGCCAGATATCGCGTGTTTGTGGGGATTACAGACCTTTTTCGCATCGTTACTGGGTTGCGGTGGGGGGCGCAATAGCGCTTGGCAAATTGCACCTGGCGAATTCATGAAGAACTATGATTCTCTCCCCAGCCGAAAGAGCCGCAGGGCGATCAGGACGTACCATGCTATCCGAAACGGTGCGGAGAGGGTGGGGGGCATCCAGCAGAGGGCCGGCGCGAAGGCCAATGTGATGAAGTAGCTCAATCCGACGCCGTTCGCCAACAGCCCCGTGATGGCGGTCGCTCGGTTGAAGATTCGGCCCCGCAGCATGACGACGGAGCTGAGGAGGCCGGCGAGCAACACCAGGCACAGGCCCATGTGGATGCCTGTGCCTTGGTGCATCGTGCCGGCGTTGTGGATCGCCAGCAGTGCCTCCCCGGCGGCAAGGAAGAGAGCGCGTTGCGCCTCGGTCGTCGCGGTCGCGTGCCGATGACTGAGGGAGAGCATAGCGAAGGCCTGATTCGAGGCGAGGTAGACGACGACGCCCGCCAGGCCGCAGGCCATCGCGATCAGCATAATGCTGCGATTGGTCTTGTGCAAAGCCCCGTAGAGGGCCAGGAAGATAAGCCCAACCAGAAGATAGTTGACGATATCGAAAAGCTCGAAGAGGACGAGTCCGAGGAACGGGCGGGTCTGGAAGAGCGCGAACCACGCCTCAGCGCTGACGGGCGCCGTCTTAGGCACATCGAAGAGGCCGAGGCCGTTAAATGTCGTCAGCTCGGTGCCGAAATTCCTCCTGAAGACGATAACCACGACCAGGGCGGCGATGCCGCCGATCCGGTAGAGCGTCGTCCAGGTCGCATCGTCGAATCGAGCGCTGGATGTGTCATTCATAGGTGAAGGCTTTCTCATTTATCTCAGCAGTTGACGCAGATGAATCGAATAGGATGGGTACACGGGTAAAGAAGACTCGATGACACAGAGTTTCGCGGAGATACACAGAGAAACTGATATCTCCGCCTTC
This sequence comes from Chloroflexota bacterium, assembly GCA_009908585.1. GTDB lineage: Bacteria > Chloroflexota > Anaerolineae > B4-G1 > SLSP01 > JAAAOZ01. The sequence goes on along the minus strand of JAAAOZ010000342.1, from coordinate 675 downwards.
CTTTCTTTCTTCAATTAACAAGCCCTTGCAGATGGCTCGCATGTGGGCCATCAAGGATTCGGATTGTAAGCTCGCTGGATACTTTTGCATACTCGTTTCCTGGTTGGGTTTCGTTATGGATGGGTCACCGTGATGACGACATTGCCCTTCTTGTGTCCTTTGTCGACATAGCGATGCGCTTCGACAATTTCCTCCAGGGCATAGCGGCGGTCGATGACGGGTCGCAGCTTTCCCGCCTCAATCAGATCCTTGAGGTAGATGAGGTCAGCGGCCTTCATCTTGTCGCCGGCGTCGGAGTCCCTGCTCACGTTGAGGTAGGCGCCGGTCTTCTTGAGCGCTTTCTTGCCTTGCGAGGGCGGGAGCTTGTCGACAGCATCGAAGATAACGTCGTAGCTCTCCCCGCTTTGCGTAAAATCCTCTTGCGTGTAATCGATGACCTCCTCGGCGCCTATCGACCGCACCATATTTAAGTTCGTGGTGCTGCACACGCCGGTCACCTCCGCGCCCAAGACCTTGGCCAGTTGCACGGCATAGGTCCCGACGCTGCCAGACGCGCCATAGATCAGGACGTCCTGCCCGCGCTGGATGTTGGCATTTCTCAGCGTCAGCAACGCTGTGAGTCCGCCACTCGGCACGGCAGCAGCTTCCTCATAGGTCAGATTGGCCGGTTTCAGG
>JAAAOZ010000359.1 GCA_009908585.1 Chloroflexota bacterium | reverse complement strand
CTACGATTCACAGCAAATTCGCCGATCAAATGCTTGTTTTGTATCTTGAATTTGCATCTATCATTTGAATTTCAAAAGAGCCTAGCCGCCGAAGGGCGGCTTCGTAAAGGTAGTCTTCGCTTGGCGAAGTACGCGGTTTCTCTTTGACCCAACGGCCCGATGGCCGTGGGAACCGCCGTGCTTAGTGGCGAATACTTCAAGACACTAACGGCTTTCCAGGAATTCGCCAGGTGCAACCTTATTACCCCCACCACAACCCAGTAACGACGCCAAAAAAGTCTGCGATCCGCACAAACGCGCACATCCTCACTGCATTTAGGTTGACTTAGGGGGGCGGCCAAATCCAAAAGACCCAGTATTCGCCACTGCGCTGCGCCGATGGTTGAAACCCTCGTCTGATATCCAAAGTGCGTTGAAACGCACTGAAGTTGCTTTTTAAGCGGTTTTTAACCCGTTTCTGACGGGTTTTGCGTATCAGCCGGCGAATTCATTCGCAGGTGGTCAGGGCGGCGAAGGCTTTATGATACCAGCGAGATTTTAAGTGGCAGATGGGATGGTTTGTGTCAGCCCTCTGGTATGGTTTTCCCCTCCTCTGACGCATCTTCTGAGCGAGGATGGGCGTGGGTGTAGGTGTCGCGGGCGTGGGTCTGGGTGATGTGCGTGTAGATCTGCGTCGTCGCCAGATTCTCGTGGCCCAGTAGCTCCTGCACCACCCGCAGATCCGCGCCGCCCTCCAGCAGATGCGTGGCAAAGGAGTGGCGCAACAGGTGCGGGGTCACCGTCTGATCCAGGCCGGCCGCCTCGCCGGTTCGGCGCACAATCTCGCTGATGGTGCGCACGGAGAGTCGGTTTCCGAATCGATTGAGGAAGACGGCGTCGATGGCGCGTTTACCGATTTGCTGCGGGCGTCCCTTCTCGACGTAGGTTCGCAGGACGGTCAGCGCCACGCGCCCCAGGAGCACAATCCGCTCCTTGTCGCCCTTGCCGGTGACGCGAATCTCGGCGGCGGGCCAATCGATATCGCGCAGATCCAACCCGGCGAGTTCACTCACCCGCATCCCGGTAGCGTAGAGCGTCTCCAGGATGGCGCGATCTCGTAAGCCTTGGGGCGAATCCGGCTGGGGCACGGACAGCAATTGCTTGACCTCCTCCACCGTGAGGAAGCTCGGTAATCGAGAGGGCAGGCGCGGCGCGTGGATGCGACGGAAAAGATTCTGCGACCAGGCCCCGCTGTGAACTAAGTAATCGCCAAACGCGCGCAGCTCGAAGACCCGCCGCGCGATGCTGGCCCGCACATAGCCGCCCGCCGATAGCTCCGCGAGATAATTTCGCAGGATCTCTCGCGTCAGCCCGTCCAGCGTGGTCGCCTCCTCCTCCACCTGGCAATAATCCAAAAATTGCCCGATGTCCGACCCGTAGTTCTTCACGGTGTAGGGCGAGGCGCCCTCGCGTTCTAAGGCCTCGAGATACCGCTGTAACCAACGCCGCATAAGTGACCTCCTCCTTATCTCATCAACACAAAAAGCGGCTGCAATTGACTCGCAGCCGCTTGGGTATGTTCCAGTTGTCTACTCGGACGCCACTTCCTCTGAAGTTTTCTCTTCTTCTGCCATTTCGCGTCGCTTTTTCAACATATCGCGGACGTGGATAATGTTTGCGATGTGCAGTTGGTGGCTGGCGATGCCCAGCGGTACGCGCTCTAAGCCGCAATCCTCCAGGGGGATCTTCCAGATCTGTCGGTGATCCATATTCTTTTCGAGTACCTCTTCCGCCGTCTCGTAGACGCACGTCAGGTAATCGATGTAGCGGTCGATCACGATATCGATTTCGCCCCGCAAGATGACCTCGCCGTGCCCCTGGATGATCGTCTCCGGTTCCAGCGCCTTGATGCGCTCCAGCGTCGCCATCTCCGTGTCCCAATCCCCTTGCGCGATGATGGGGATCGCCATCACGGCGTCGCCGGAGATCAGCACCCGTTCTTCCTCGTAGAAGACGCCCGTGTTGTCAATCGTGTGCCCCGGCAGATGGACGAGCCGGAAGGTCTTCTCCCCGGCTCGAATCAAGAAGTCGCCCTCACTGTACGTGATAGTTGGAATCCGCAACTCGACCTCATCAAACGCCGGATTGTTCTCCCGCGCTTCTTCCAACGACGCCAGCCCAACCTCCAGTAGCTTCTGGCGACACAGCTCGTGCGAGATCAAATCGAGCGTCTTTGGGAAGGAGTCCATCCCGTAGACGTGATCCATGTGGTGATGGGTCAGAATCAGCGAGTGAAAATCCAACCCCGTGCGTCCGGCGAGGAAGCGCGCAATTTGCCGGGCCTCATTTGGAAAAGGTAAAGCGTCCACCACGACGAGTCCGTCTTTGGTCAAGATAGCGGTAGAGTTTACCAAGGCATAGCGATCACTGGTGAATAGATAGATTTCTTCCGTTACCCGTTCCCAATACATTTAGTCCCCCAAAACCTCTGAGATAGAAAGAGCGCCTCATTTCAATGCGATCCATTACTCAAGATGAGGCAACCCTTTGGTAGATTTTTATAAGCTTCTAGAGCATAACACAGGGCATGTATAAAGTCAAGATAACTTTACATAATAAAAATTGGGGTGTCCGGCTGATTGTAGGAGGGAGGACAGTTGCTTTTTGGATAGTGTCTTAAAGTATTCGCCGCTTGGCCCGCCTGCGAATGAATTCGAGGCTGATACACAAAACCCGTTAAAAACGGGTTGCAAATCTGCTAAAAAAAGCAATCCCAGTGCGTTTTAACGCACTTTGGATATCAGCCGAGGGTTTCAACCATCGGCGCGGCGCAATGGCGAATACTCTGTGACAGTAACCTTTTTGCTACTTCGAGGGGCTTGCTACCTGCGTCAACACTTCCTAAAAGCGAAAAACACGCTCATCACTGAGCGTGTTTTTGATAAGTCCTCACCCGCCGTGCCGTCTGCCACAGGTTTTGACCCTGATTACTCAGGTGGGCACCCGCCGGGTGGTTCAGCCTTGCCTCGAGGGCTATCGCTTCCCCACCGCTGGACCGCAGTTCCCTTTATATAACATGTTGGCTCAAAACTCCATGCTGGCCTTACGAACACGGCAGGCTCAGCGTTATAATACCATGCTTCAAAAAGAATGCAAACACCAAAATTGAAGATAGTGGCCCGGTGTAGTCGACTGAAAGTCGCCCTCGCTACCAAAATTCGACCGGTGTGATACACTGCTCCAAGAGACAGTTTGAAAATTAGCAAGGTTCCCGATTTTAATATGCACAGATTTGACGGGATGGGTCTATGAACATTGGCATCGATGTACGGCTGCACGCTTATTCGCCCGGCGGGATCGCCTACTACGCGCGCCGTCTGGCGCAGGAGATGGCTCATCTGCTGCCGCCGGGGACGCTGACGCTTATTCCCCACCGGCGGGAGGAAGCGCCGTTATTAGATGCCCCCGGCGCGCGCGTGCATCGTGTGTGGACGCCATCCCATCATCGGCTGGAGCGCTGGCTCTTGAGCGCCGAACTTTGGCCCCTGGGCTTGGATCTGCTCCACACGCCCGATTTTATCCCGCCCCAACGCGGCGCGCGCCACCACGTGATCACCGTGCACGACCTGAACTTCTTCCACTATCCGCAGTACCTCACCGCTGATGCGCGGCGCTACTACAACGAGCAGATCGGATGGGCCGTCGAGCACGCCGATGCTATCCTAGTCGATTCGTACGCTACTCAGCGCGATCTGGAGACGATGTTGGACGTTCCCGCCGAGCGCATCACGGTAACACATCTAGCCACCGATGAGGCGTGTTTCCGGCCTTTGCCGGAGGACGAGGTGCGCGCCGCGCTCGCCCGCTACGATCTTACGCCGGGCTCTTCGTAGGGACGTGGGAGCCGCGCAAGAATCTGGCCGGGCTGCTGGAGGCGCTCTCGTTGCTCCACGGGCGCGGGGAAAAGCGGGAGTTGGTCATCGCCGGGCGGCCAGGCTGGCTCTACGACGAGATCTTCGAGCGTGTGCAGCGCCTGGGGCTGGAGCGGTGGGTGCACTTCATCGAGCGCGTGCCCTTAGACGATCTGGTGGCGCTGATGAACGGCGCGCTGCTCCTGACGATGCCATCGTTCTACGAGGGGTTTGGCCTGCCCGCCTTAGAGGCGATGCACTGCGGCACGCCGACCGTGGTGGCGGATCGGGCCAGCCTGCCGGAGGTGGTGGGGGACGCCGGCCTGCTCATCGATCCCGATGACCCGGCGACGATGGCGGGCGCCTACGAGCGCATCGCGCGCGACGCGGCGCTGCGAGAGGAACTGCGCGCCGCCGGGCGGCGCCAGGCGCAGACCTTCACCTGGGAGCGAACCGCGCGCCAGACGTTGGCGGTTTATGAGGCGGTGCTGGGAACGTCGCTATCCGCCTAGGGCGAAGGTCTTCAGGGGGATGTACTCCGCCCCGGTGGATTTGAGGATGCTGCGGAAGAAGATCATCTCCGAGACCGGCACCTCGCCCAAGTGGCCGACCTCCGTCTCCTGAGCGACCTCGCTGACCTGCTGGACGTCGCGGCGCGAGGCGCGCCGTCGCACGCGCCCCAGGGTCAGGTGCGGTGAGAATGGACGGGTCTCCCGCTCAAAGCCCACCGCCTCCATCGCGTCGTTGACGGCCTGATGCAGAAGCGCCAGCCGCTGCGTCGGCTCCTCGACGCCGACCC
>JAAAOZ010000345.1 GCA_009908585.1 Chloroflexota bacterium | reverse complement strand
CGTGGGGCGGGACCAACATCAGCGCCGGAGATCGCATCGTGATAACGGAGATGGAGCATCACGCCAACTTCGTGCCGTGGCAGCAGTTGGCGCCCCGCCAAGGCGCGGAGTTGGTGGTCGTGCCGGTCACCGACGGCGGTGAATTGGATCTGACCGCGCTGGCGCAGGTGTTGGATCAAGGCAATGTGAAGGTGGTGGCGTGCACGATGATGTCGAACGTCTTGGGCACGCTCCCGCCGATGAAAAAGATTATCGATATGGCGCGGGAGGCCGGCGCGTTGACAGTGGTGGATGCCGCGCAGGCGGCGCCGCATGTGCCGTTGGATGTGCAGGCGCTGGGCGCGGATTTCGTGGCCTTCTCCGGCCACAAGATGTGCGGGCCGGGCGTGGGCGTGCTCTGGGGCCGACGCGAGATCCTGGAGGCAATGCCGCCTTTCCTGTATGGTGGGGAGATGATCCGCCGGGTGGAGAAAGGTCGCTCCTTATGGAACGAATTGCCCTACAAGTTCGAGGCCGGCACGCCCGCTATAGCCGAGGCGGTGGGGTTGGGCGCGGCGATCGATTTTCTCACGGAGATCGGATTGGAGAAGATCCACGCGCACGAGCAGGCGTTAGTCGCGTACGCGCTGGAGCGTGTGACCGAGGTGCCGGGGGTGCACGTCCTGGGGCCATCCGCCGAGCGACGCGGCGGCGTCCTCTCCTTCTGGATGGAGGCGGCGCATCCGCACGACATCGCCTCGATTTTGGATGAGGAGGGCGTCTGTATTCGCGCCGGGCATCACTGTGCGCAGCCGCTACATCTGCGCTATGAGATCCCGGCGACCGCGCGCGCCAGCTTCTATATCTACAACGGTCGCGACGACGTTGAGGCGTTGGTCGCGGCCTTGCATAAGGTCGTTGATCTGTTGGGTAGATAAGATTAGGCCGTTCCAAGAAAATTGTCTCCCAAAAACAACCAGTTTTCTGAGGAAAAAGCATCAGGTTTGGGAGGTTTTAATTTCTGGAACTACCTTAGTGAAAAGATAAACCTTGCGAAGGTTCGGGAAGGCAATTCACGCCAAGGCACGTTTGGTCTGGTGATGAGGGCGTGGTAAAAGCGGCTCCGCGCAACCTTCGCAAGGGGAAGTGACAAACGACAAAAGAGGAGAGTTTTGAATGAATAATGATAGCCTATATCGGGAGCAGATGTTGGATCACTATCATAATCCCCAGAACTTTGGGGAGTTGGAAGCGCCAGATATTGACATCGAGTTGGATAATCCCACCTGCGGGGATATGATTCATCTCACGGCGCGATTGGATGATGACGGTCGCGTCATCGCGGTGAAGTTCGAGGGCCACGGCTGCGTGATCAGCACCGCTTCCTCGTCGATGTTCACTGAATTTGCCATCGGCAAGACGCCGGAGGAGTTGAAGGCGATGGGCCTGGCGGAGATTCAGGAGATGATGGGCGGCATCCGTTTGAGCATGGGACGCATCAAGTGCGCGCTGCTGCCCTTGAACGCTATGCAAGAGGGTCTGAAGGAGAGCGGCGAAGCGTCTTGACGGCACTCTCATCACGTGCAGAACCCCGCCTTCACGTTAGAGGGTGGGGTTCTGTGCTGTTGGGGATACGTCTCTACTCCGACGTATCCTCTGGTTCTTCGCTCGGCGTCGATCTCTCGATGCGGATGGGGATGGTCTCCGGTAGCACATTCTCGACGGTGACGGTGTTGGTGACGTTGACCGTGGGCTTGATCGCGTACTCACCGGGGGTGAGATTGGTGACGTCAATCGTCAGTCGGACGTTCTCCTTCTCCAGCGTCTCGATGGTGGCGAGCGGCCCGCTCAGCAACACCACAATGGAATCGATTTCCACGGTTGCCGTCATATTCTTGCCCAGCCCTTCGATCTTAGGAGTGATTTCAAAGGTGGTGCTGCTTTGAATCGGCTCGATCCTGATACTGACGGTGACTTGGGCGCTATCCGGCTCGACGACGAACAACCCTTCCGGCATCTGCAAATCGAGCGTGGTGGTCAGGCTCTCGGTGATCTGGGTAAGGCTGATGGGCTGGGTCTGGAGGTAGCGCGGCGCGTTCTGCACGGCGTAGGTGTTGCCAAAGATGGTCACGACCTCCGGCTCAACCTCTAGATTGGAGACGCGGTAGCCGGGCGCTAATTCACCTTTGAGGTTGATGTTGACCGGCAACTTACGGAAGTAGCCCGGCTCCTGGATGGGCGTATTGACCGTCACGGTCTTGGGCGCAACGTCCAACTTAGGCACCGGTTCGCCATTCTCGTCTACGACGACGGGCTTCAGGTCGCTCGTGATGTCACTGAGATGTCCTTCGATATCCACGATGACCTCTGCCCGGACGGCCTGCTTCACCAAGGATGCGGGGCCTCGGACGTCGTCGAATCCTGGGTCTCATAACCTAATGCTGGTGTGCCCTCTTGGATTACCATCACGGGCACATCTTTCTCTGCGATTTGCTCGATGGTCAGCCGGATTTCCTTAGGCGAGACACTCACCACTTCCAGAGGGGAGCGGTCGACCTCGACCTGGATGGGCAAATCGACAGTCCCCGTCGCCACGTCGGAGAGGTCGACATAGGCGTTGATGTCCTCCGGGCGCAAGCTCTCCCAGATCGATTGGGGCGTGCGAAGCGTGACCTGGACGCGCACATCTTCACCATAGGCGATCTTATCATCGGGCAGATTGCGATACGCGACGGCGATGGTGTTAGGATAAGTGCGTTGGATGGTCGGGTCCTCCGATTCGACCGCAATCGCCCAAAAGAAGATAGCAAGGAGCACGGATAAGCTCAGCAGGCTGAGATTTTGTCTGATTTCCGGGTTCATTTACCGCGATCCTTTGAAGTTGATCTGTCCTTGAAGAGGCGGTGGAAAATGTCGAGGTTGGAGGAGCGTTCTCTGGGTAGCAGAAAGGCGTGGAGAATGGAGTTGAGGCGTTTTTTGTCGAGATCCCGGATGATGCGCCCGCTGTGAGTGAGTGAGATGGCCCCGCGCTCCTCGGAGATCACGACGCAGATTGCGTCGCTTTCCTCGGTGACGCCGAGCGCGGCCCGGTGTCGCAGACCTAACTCGCGATCCGCCAAAATCGCGGAGGTCAAGGGCAACACGCACGCTGCGGAGACCAGGCGGGAGTCGGAGATAATCACCGCGCCATCGTGAAGGATGGTGTGATGATCGAAGATCGTCGAAAGCAACTCCGAGGAGATCTCCGCATTGAGTTCCACGCCGGTCTCGATATATTCCTGGAGGCCGGTTTGGCGCTCGAAAACAATGAGCGCTCCGATATTGTGACGCGCCATGTGCTCGGCGGCTTCGACGACGGCCTCGATGGTGGGTTCCATACTCTCGCTATCGGGCATTGCTTTGAAGACCAACCATCCGCGTCCCAATTGCTCCAAGGCGCGGCGTAGCTCCGGTTGGAAGAGCACCGGCACCGCGACGAGCAGCGCGGGCAAGAGTTGTTCAACCAGCCAAGAGAAGGCCCGCAGCGGGATGAAGCGCGTCAGGATCGTGAGGATGACCAGCAGCGCCATAATCCCGCGCACCAGCGGGATGGCGCGGGTGCCTTTGAGGGTATAAAACAAGCCGAATAACAGGCCGCTGACGAGGAGAATGTCTATAATATCGACCCACGTCAGGCGTTGAAGTAACCACATTAACTCCCACATAATATATTGTGCATCAATCCTAACCTGGACAAGCCAGAATCAATATAAAAACCTCATATCTTAAAATCTTTTGCAAGTATGACTTAGGCCGGTGGTTCATGGCCAGCTAATTCGCGGTACAGATCTGCATAGGCATTTCGATCGGGTGGTTTGAGCGAGAGAATTGTCTCAATTGTCTTGATCGCGGCCTCCTTTTTCCCGGCATCGAGCTGTAAATCGCCGAGTACATCCAAATGGCTGATAGCCTTCTCCCGCTTGCCCATCTTCGTGTACAATTGGGTGATCCGGGCGCGGAGTGGGATGTTCTCCGGCTCCTCTTCGATCAGATCCTCCAGCAACGATAGCACACGCTTGACATCCCGCTTTTGGAGATAGCTGCGGATCAACTTATCCAGCACGTTGACACCCAGATGCGGTTTGCCCACCCTGGGATAGAGGCGGAAGAGCGCGATGTAGGCCTCCTCATCATCTGGATGGATGTGGATGATACCTTCGTAGCTCCTGATGGCATCGCGCCAGTTCAACCGTTGCTCATCCAAGTTGGCGATGTGACGCAAGATGCGCGCGCGCCATTCCTGTTCATTGCGGGCCTGAGGCGCCAGTTCCAATGCCGTTTTGTAGGTTTCCCGCGCTTCGTCCACCTGCGCCAGTTGATAATAAGCGTCGGCCATCTGGAGTTGCTGCGCCATCGCTTCCTCGAAGCGTTGCTGTTGCAAATATAGCTGAATCATCTTCTGCTGGGTCTCGACATCCAGCGGGAAGAGTTGCATAATCTCCCGATAGGTCGAGAGCGCTTGGGCGTGCTGACCGCGCGTCTCGTACGTCCGGGCGATGGCGCGGAATTTGGCGATCCCCTGATCAAAATTATCATTCTCCAAAAGGAGATTGCCCAGCAGATGATGTAACGGCAGGTAATCCGCCGCCTTGCCGATGGTGTGGAACAGCTCCTCTTGCGCACGATAGAACGCTCGCTCTTTTTGATAGGTCTGTGTCTGAGCCACCGATTGCAAAATGCCCG
>JAAAOZ010000397.1 GCA_009908585.1 Chloroflexota bacterium | reverse complement strand
CTGATCACTTCTTTTCTGGGGTCTGTGACGTTGGGGGATTGGACAGTGGTGTGTCCGTATTTGTGAGGTCAGGCTACTGAAGGGTGTGCTCTTATTATAGCACGACTTTTCTCATCTGATCGAGAAATTGGGGGAATGGCGTGGCGCCCTCAATTATAATCCTGGCCGATGACGCGCTCCGGCCTCACCACCAGCAACACGTGCGAGGCCCCGCGCGTGGATTCGGCGTAGCGTTGGGCGTCGGCCTCGGCCTCGTAGTAGCGGCGGATGATGCGCCGGCGCACTGCCTCGTCGTTGGGATGGATCTCCGCTATGCCCGCGACGAGCACGGTGCGGTCGTCGGGATACCCGCCGTCGATGCACAGGCTGACGCGCGGATCGCGCTGTAGCAGGCGATGCTTCACCGTCGTTGTCGCGATGCTGATAGTGAAGATGCCCTCCTCGTAGAGATACCACACCGGGCTGAGGTGCGGCGGCCCGTCCGGGCGATTCACGCCGATCACGGCGTGGCGGGGGCTCGGGCTCGCAGGAACTCATCGATTTCGGTGGGGGGGCATGTTGAGCATAGGGATGTCTCCTTTCGAGGCATGAAAAAAGCGGGGAGGTCTTAGAACCTCCCCGCTTACCTGCGGGAGCGACGGGACTTGAACCCGCGATCTCCGGCTTGACAGGCCGGCATGTTTAACCACTACACTACGCCCCCTTGACGCTCTGAATAATACCACACCCCTAAAATTTGTCAATGGCCAATTTTTAGGGAGCGGGTCTTTTGGGTTTTGCCGGGCAACCCCCTTTGTGGGGATTACAGACCTTTTTTGCGTCGTTACTGGGTTGCGGGTGGGGATGGCATAATTGCACCCGGCGAATTCCTGAAGAGCCTAGGGAGCTTGGGGCGGCGCATACACCCGCGTCTGGGGATGGAAAGCGGCCCACGAGAACCAGAAGAAGTTGAGGCCTGCAACCGGCTCGAGCTGCTGGCCCGCCAGCGGGCCGCTCGTGGCCTGGCCCAGCACATTCCACGTGCTCGATGTTGCTTCGTCGATTAGACGCTCGCCGGCCCAGACGAAGGTCAGCGTCTCGCCATTCAACGTGCGCTCGAAGGCCATCGCTGCGCCGACGTCGCGCCCTTGGGCGATGCGCGCGGAGTCCATCGCCGAGGCGGCGCCCGGCTCCCAGAGCACGACGATGGCCGTCTCCCCAACTGTGTCGTTGGCCGCGTGGATCTTCTCTAAGGTCTGGTAGGGATAGGCCACCGCTTCCCCTGCCAGCTCGAGGCCCAGCACACGGGCTACCGAGGGCAAATCATCCGGCGTTACCGGCCCATCGTAGAGAAAGGGTGTGCTATCTTGATCATCGTACCCCGGATAGGGATTCTGGCCGTAATCGCGCACGTGGCCCGTCTCGCGAGAGAGGACGTCGCCCTCTGGATACGCGGTCCGAGCATCGGCCCAACTGACCATCGGGGCGGGCACGAACGTCAATTGCTGACCCGTGAACTCGCCCGCGATGGCCTCGCCGGTAGCTTGTTGCCACCAGCTCTCCGTTGGCCGGTCGTACATAATCAGGTTGCTGTAGCGCAGCCGCCCCGTCGTGCCGAAATCGAGCGCTTGGCCCTCGACGGTCCGCTCGAAGGCGATGGCGGTGTTGCACAGCGGGCAGTAGGTGGCCGCCACGGGCACGCCGCCCACCGTGTCGTTGACGATCTCGTGCCAGATTAGAATCTGGATGGGGTAGAGGCGCGTCTCGTCGCCGATCTGGATGATGAGCACCGGTTCTTTTGGGGCCAGCCACGCATCGGCTGCCTCGGTCGTGACGAAGGTCGGCGCGTCGATGGCCGGGATGCGATCCTTAGGGATCACGTCCGTGACCTCGGCGTAGGGCACGCTGTGCTGGGTGAAGTCGGTCTCGAAGCCGGTGGTGATCCTGGGCGGCGCGGTGGCGGCGGGCGTGGGGATGTCCGTGGCGGCTGCTGCGGGCGTTGATGTCGCCGGGCCAGATGTGCAGGCGCTGGTCAGTATCGCCAAAAGGCTCAATCCCATCAACCAACGCTCGATTTTCATACGACCTCCTTGCTGCTTTTTTCCAATCCTACGTCAAAACTGCCAGGAAGCGATCCGCCTCGTAAAGCGCCGCCTGCGCCGAGGGCGAGATCTGCGGCAAGACGAGATCGAAGGCATGCGCCGCCTGCGGATATTCGACGTGGACGACGGGCACATCGACGGCGCGCAGCCGCTCGGCGAGGGTGCGGACGGCCTCGGCGGAGACGATGCTATCGTGCTCGCCTTGCAGCAGGAGCGTGGGCGGGCAGTCGGCATCGACGTGGGTCACGGGTGAGGCCTGGCGATACGCATCGGGGCGTTCCTCCGGCGTTCCCCCGAAGAGCGCGCGCATCATCGCCTCTTGGATCGTCATGCCGGCCGGCCAGTGGGCCGGCTGCGGCATATTGAAGCCCATCGCCTGGAAGATTTTGTCTTCGAGCGTCTCCTCCGTTCTCGCGTCGCCTTCGGCCACCATCTGACTGAAGATCGGGCCGGCGTGTTCATAGTAGACCCTCATATCGGTGGGGCCGTACCACGAGACGACGCCCCGCACGGCGAGATCCATCCCCATCACGTCCACGGGCGTGAGCGCGGCGTCATCGGCGGTGTAGGCGGCCAGGAGCGCCAAATGCCCACCCGCCGACCCGCCGCCGAGCACGATCCGCGCCGGATCGACACCGTAGTCGGCGGCGTTGATCTTCATCCATGCCACCGCGCGCTTGACATCGCCCAACATCCCGCGCCACTCGGCCTCCGGGCAGAGGCGATAGGCGACGTCCATAATCACGTGGCCCTGCGCACTCAGGTGACGAAACATCGGGCGCGTGCCCACATCCTTATCCAAGAAGTGCCATCCGCTCCCATGGAAATAGATGAAGGCCAACCCGGAGGGCGCGATCTCCTCCGGCGGCTGCCAGATGTCGCAGAGCAACGGGCGATCCGTTTCGGGGACGGTCCAGAAGGGTCGATCTCGCGTCCAACGCGGTTCCGGCGCCTTTGGCAGGATGGGATGCCAGCGCTGCCGGGTCCGCCAGCGTTGCTGGGGCCGCCGCTTCGCAACCGAGGGCGCCAGGCGCGATTCCCAATCTGCGCCAAACGCACGCTCGAACTCGCGGTGCGGCGCGAGCGTCTGCCGTACATAATCCGCCGAGACCAGCGCGCCGAACATCCCGGCGACGATGCTCCCCGGAGCGTTGACCAGCGCGCCGACAATGGCGCTGATCGTCCCGGCCAGGCTCAGCAAGGGCGAAAGCGCCCCGGCCAGCAACTTCGGCCCCACGAGCGTCGCGCCGGCCGCCGAGCGGGCGCGGAAAAAGCGGAGCGCGCTCAATCCCGCCACCAGAAACGCCGCCACTGACGACAACGTCTTGACTGTTTTCTTCATCGTAGCCTCCATTCTCTGGATTCTGATTGACATGAGAAAAACTTTCCAATCTGTTCTTATGGTAGTATGATGACATTAAATAATCAACCCGAAGGCGTAGCAGATTCGCAATTCGTCATTCGCTTATTCGCTTAAAGGAGATCCCAATGCAAACCTTATCAAATCTACCCCAAATTACAGCCTCTCACCTAGTGAAATCCGTCAATTTGAACCATCACGGCACGCTCTACGCCGGCCAGATGGCGGAGTGGGTCGTCGAGGTGGGCTTTATGACCGCCCGCGCCGCGCTCCGGTGCGATCCTCGTCGCCTGGTCTGCATCCGCCTGCACGGCATGGATTTCCGCAGGAGTGTGCCGAGCGGCGAGACGCTCGTGTTAGAAGGGCGTGTCGTCCACGTGGGGCGCACCAGCTTGAGTGTGCACGTCGCGGCGCACCTGGTCGATCATCCGCCTGGTGAACCGTTCCCTACCGAGGGCTTCGTCACCTTCGTGCATATCGAGGAGGGCCGCGCCACGCCCCACGGCCTCGACGTCGCGCCGCCGGAAGAGGGAGAGGCGCGACGCTTGTGGGATCACATTCTTGAGGAACGCAAGCGCCGCTGATGTAGAAGATTTGGTCTGGGACTGAATTCCGGGACGCAGTAAGGGGGAGACGATGAGCGAGCGTGAGAATCTACAAAAGGCCATCGCGGCCCTGGAGGCCCAGCGCGACACGCTGGGCGATGCCGTGGTCGATACGGCGTTGGCGCCGCTGCGTCAGCGTCTGACCGCGTTGGATGGACAGCAGCGCAAGCAGGCGACCGTCCTCTTCGCCGATTTAGCCGGCTTCACGGCGCTTTCCGAGACGTTGGACGCGGAGGTCGTCAGCGATCTGATCAATGCCCTGTGGGAGCGCATCGATGGCGTCATCCGCAATCACGGCGGCGCTATCGATAAGCACATCGGCGACGCGGTGATGGCGCTGTGGGGCGTGGCTGAGACCCGCGAAGACGACCCAGAGCGCGCGATCCGGGCCGCGCTGGCGATGCAGGCGGAGATACGGGATTTCGTAGCGACGCGAAATCTTGCGTCGCTACAGATGCGCGTCGGGATCAACACGGGGACGGTGCTGCTGGGCGCGGTGGGCACCACGGGCGAGTTCTCCGCCATCGGCGACGCCGTCAACGTCGCTGCGCGCCTGGAAGAGGCTGCGCCCTTGGGCCACGTGCTTATCTCCCATGATACCTATCGCCACGTGCGCGGCATCTTCGAAGTTCAGCCCCAGGACGCGCTCGTCGCTCCGGGCAAGGCCGAGCCGG
>JAAAOZ010000196.1 GCA_009908585.1 Chloroflexota bacterium | reverse complement strand
GGGGGCAAGAAAGAGTAGAATCACCCTCGTAGCCCCGAAGCTTTTTGGCCTGAATCCGAAAATCTATCACATCGACCCAGCCCCAACCTGGTCACCTCACCAGGACGCCTCTGTGGTTCCTCTGTTATCATGCGGTTAAAGATGATTATTCTAGGAGGAACTTAACGATGAATGAGCACCAGGAAGAGATTTCAGAGGCCCGCTTGCACTTCTTCGAGCGCCAGGAGATCGCGCTGGAGCACATTCCCGCCAGCGGCTACATCTTAGATATCGGCGGTGGTGGGGAAGGTATCATCGGCCAACTCGAAGGCGAGCGCGTGATTGCCATCGATACCAGCGAGCGTGAGCTGGCCGAAGCGCCCGCCGGCCCGCTCAAGATTATCATGGACGCCACCAATCTTCACTTCCTCGATGGCGCGTTCGAGGTCGTGACCGCCTTCTTCACCCTGATGTACATCCCCGAAGCGGAACACGCCCAGGTGTTCACGGAGATGTTCCGCGTGCTCGCTCCCGGCGGGCGCTGCCTGCTGTGGGATGTGGCGTGCCCGCCCCGCACCGATCTAGAGCAGGACATCCTCGTGTTGCCCCTGACGGTAAAATTGCCCGACGCCGAGATCGCCACCGGCTACGGCGCGCGTTGGCCGGAGGCCGGGCGCGGGATCGAGCACTACGTGATGTTGGCCGAGGCCGCCGGCTTCGAAGTGGCGGCGCGGTCGATGCAGGGGCGCGTGATCACCCTTGAGCTGCGGAAACCTCAGCAAGAGACTGAATGAGGGAGGACTGACGATCGATGATTAAGAAATGGGTGTTGCGAATTGGCGGTGGGTTGCTCGGCTTGCTCGTGTTGATCATTGCTGTGACGGCCGTGCGCAACCGCAGTTTGCCGACGCACTCCTCCGTGGTAGATTATCTGAGTGATCTGGAGAAGGCGCGTCTGGCTGAGTTGTTTCATCTGCGCGCCACGCTGGGCGACGAAGTCTGGCCCGGCTGGGGTGCGGCGGAGATCCCCGTGATCGTGCACAACGAGGCTTACGCCTTTCTGGTCGGCTATCCGGGCGAGACGCCGCCGCCGGGATGGGTCAAAGTGCCTCACGAGGAGCATCGCGGCGGGCCGTGGGAGATCGTCCCAGAGGATACGTTCCAGGGGCAGCCCTATTACCGGCAACCTATCTCCAGTCCCGACAAAACGCCGGAGAACTTCACCGTCCTCGTGGGAGAACGCTGGGTCGCCACCTTGCAGACCAAGGAATATGCGGCGGTCGTGTTTTACAATGAGTTTCGGGAGGAGTTGCCGGGCTTTCTCCGGCCCATCTTTCCCTATCGGCTGATGTGGGGCATGTTGATCGATTCGACCGAGACCTACGTCGGCGGGCTGGCCCACGAGACCTTCCACGCATATCAGGGCCTCGAGGCCAAGTCGCGCCTCTATGCCGCTGAGCAGGCTATGGCCTTCGAGAATCGGTATCCGTGGGAGAACGATGTTCTGGAGCAACGTTGGCAAGAGGAGCTTTCGTTATTGCATCAGGCCGTCGAGGCCTCCTCAGAGGCCGAGGCGAGGGACCTGGCGGAGCAATTTCTCGCTCAGCGCGCTGCCCGGCGCGCTATGGAGGTAGAGAATGAAGGAATGACAACTCAAGGCATAGACTTCGAGCGTCAACGTGAGTGGCTGGAGGGCCTGGCGAAATATGCCGAGCTATCCATCGGCTTGGAGGCCGCGCGCACGCCGTCGTATGAGCCGGTCACTTTCCTTGAGGCCGATCCCGCGTTCAAGCACTACAACACCCGTGAGCGTTACTGGTCGCGCCAGGTGGGCGAGATCCAACGGATGCAGAACCGCTCCGGCGATGTGCGCTTCTACTACAGCGGGATGGCCCAGGCCGTCCTCCTCGACCGGCTCATGCCCGGCTGGAAGGCGCACGTCTGGGATGAGGATGTATGGCTGGAGGATCTGCTCGCCGAGGCGGTGGGGGAGGGATCTCAAAGATAAATCGTTGTTGATCCTGGTTTTTTGCTTTAGGGATGGCGATGGTTCGAACCAACGCCATCCCTATTTTATTGGATGTAGTGGCGGGGCCAACTACTCAAAAAGACCATTCCCGGATAATCTCTTCTGATGTTTGAGCATGAGGAACTATCCTCAAATAATGTATAATTTGCCTCTTGACCTATCATTTTACACGTGGTATAATGTAGACATTCAAAAAGTGACTCAGGTCACTTGTCATGAACAGTTTAACACATATTTAGTTACATAAGGAGAGTAAAGAAATGTTGTTTAAGGAACGCATTCGAGAAAACTACGACGAACTAACACCCGGCTTCAGAAAGCTCGCGGACTTCATTATGAACAATACGCTTGATGTAGCTTTCCTCACGGCGACGCGACTCTCGCGCCGTGTCGGCGTGGACCCGGCAACCGTGGTGCGCTTCTCGCAGGATCTAGGCTATTCTGGCTATCGGGAACTATCCCTTGAGATCAAGAGCTATGTGCGAGATCAGGTCACGTCAACCTATCGTGAGGTTGAGGCAGCCGGCGGCGTTGAGGCATTGCTGCGCGCTCTGACGGAGAACGCCGAGCAGAATATGCAGCACTTCGTGGCGACGGATATGGTCAGCCTTGTGCATGCCGTTGAGGCGCTCAAGGATGCTTCTCATATTTGGGTCACGGGCGAATTCGGCGGCTACGATCTTGCCAACTTCATGGCCAAGAAGTTCAAGAGCCATGGTGTCTCGGCCAGCGTCTTCCACCCTGGCATGTCCGAAACGGCCAGCGCGCTCTCCCAGATGAAAGAAGGGGAGGTCTTGTTGACCATCGGTGAGTCGAAGCCCAGCCTCGATGCAGGCTATGCCGTGAAGATGGCGCGTGAAAAAGGTCTTATGACAATCACCCTTTCTTGCTCCGGTATTATCCTGCCTGCGCGTGAGGCTGAGATCACTATTATCGCCCCATGCAAAAGCCCTGCTGATGTCGTCAGCTTTGGTCCGCTGATGCAGGTCCTTTCGCTGATGTGGGAAGCCGTGATCGAAGAGCACGCCGCCGGGGCTAAGGGCGTGGATGAGGATAATCTATCCCATTTGCTGAAGCTCCGCGCTGAAACGCCAGAGTACGAAGTGGAAACTTCGGAAGCCGCGAAAGCGTAGGTCTCTAGCTTGGGTCTTTTAGATTTTGCCGGGCAACCTCCTCAGTAGTCCTAAAAGCAGCCAAGAATTGCGTGTTTGTGGGGATCACAGACCTTTTTTTGCGTCGTTACTGAGTTGAGGATGGGGATAGTAGGATTGCACCCAGCGAATTCCTGAAGAACCAGTGTGTAACGCTCATACATAGTTTAGCGCATAATTAATTTCATAGAGAGAGGAGTGAAGATGTTGTTCAAGGAACGTATTCGAGAACATTATGACGAAATGACCCCTGGATTTAGAAAGCTTGCGGATTTTATTATGGACCACACCTTGGATGTGGCTTTCCTTACAGCGACGCGACTTTCGCGCCGTGTGGGGGTAGATCCCGCGACGGTCGTGCGCTTCTCCCAGGATTTGGAATATTCCGGCTATCGAGAACTCTCGCGTGAGATCAAGAACTACGTGCGGGATCAGGTTACCTCGACCTACCGCGAGGTTGAAGAAGCCACGACGGAACAGGAGTTGCTCAAGGCGCTGACCGAGCAAGCGGGGCAAAATATGCAGCATTTCGTGGCGACGGATATGGTAAGCTTGGTTAATGCCGTCGAAATACTCAAGGGCGCCTCGCATATCTGGCTCACGGGCGAGTTCAGCGGCTATGACATCGCGAATTTCATGGCTAAGAAGTTCAAGAACCACGGTGTCTCCGCGAGCGTCTTCCATCCTGACATGTCCGAGACGGCCAGCGCGCTCTCACAGATGAAAGAGGGCGAGGCGCTGTTGACCATTGCGGAAGCGCCGCCCAGCCTCGATGCGGGCTATGCCGTGCGCATGGCGCGCGAAAAGGGCATCAAGACCGTCACCATCGCCTGCTCCGGCATCATTCTCCCCGCGCGCGAGGCGGAAGTCACGATCATCACCCCATGCGACAGCCCCGTTGACGTGCCGAGCTTTGGCACGCTGATGCAGGTGCTCTCGCTGATGTGGGAAGCTGTGTTGCACGACCGGACCGCCGAGGCGGAAGAGGTGACTGAGGGTAATTTATCCCAGTTGCTGAAGCTCCGCGCCGAAACCCCGGAGTATGAGGTCGAAAGTGCAGAGGACGAGGAAGCGTAAGTCTTCTTCTTGAACAATTAAATAGCATAGCAAAAGCACCCTAGATCCCTAGGGTGCTTTTTTGGTTCTTTTCTGAAATGCTCTGATAATAGGAGAGAAAAAGCCTGGCGACTGAAGTCGCGGCAACACCTACGAAGTCGGCCTTCGCCGACTCTCCGACCACTTTTTATCCCCGGTTCTTTACGAATTCACCGGTCAAACGCTTGTCTTGGCCCTTGAATTCGCACTTACTTGGTCAATTTCAAGCCGCCCTAGCCGCCGAAGGGCGGCTTCGCAAGGGTAGCACGCGGTTTTTCTTTGACCCAACGGCCCGATGGCCGTGGGAACCGCCGTGCCTATTACCGAATCTAGCTACCTGACACTTTTAGAAAACAGCTCACGGATTTTCACGGATCACACGGATTTTTTTTAGATCTTTCAGCGGAGAAGTTCTCCACCTTGGGGTGTATCTTACTGCTCATGTCCATTTGGACGAGTTTAAGGCT
>JAAAOZ010000485.1 GCA_009908585.1 Chloroflexota bacterium | reverse complement strand
CCCTCGAAAAAGCAACCCCAGTGCGTTTTAACGCACTTTGGATATCAGACGATGGTTTCAACCATCGGCGCGGCGCAGTGGCGAATACTCTGTGACAGTAACATATTGGAGAGAAGAGAGTGACACGTTGAGAAGCGAGACATAAAGGAGAGATGGACTGTGTTTGAAAAAGGTGACGCGGTCGTTTGCCCCGCTCATGGCGCGGGGATTGTGAAAGGCTTCAGTGAACTCAAACCACTCGATGGGGTCCAACGCTACTATCAGATCGAACTACTCAAGCAGGTCAATACCCAGGTGATGATTCCCGTCGAGAGCGCGGAAGAGCAAGGGGTCCGTCGGGCTATTTCCGATGAAGAACTGGATCGAGTTTGGGAGGTGCTCGGCAGCGAGCCGAAATCTCTTCCCGATAAACATCGCACGCGCTATAAGGTGATCAATGACAAGTTCAACAGCGGCGACATTATACAGTTGGGCGAAGCTATCCGCGATATGGCAGCGCGTCGTCGCGAACGAGATGGCTTGACCAAGAAGGCCCGCCGCATTTACCGTCGAGGGGTGACCCTCCTGGCGGGTGAGGTGGCTGTTGCGCAAGGCATCAAGCTGACCACCGCCAAATCTCGCATCCGCGCCAAACTGCGGAAATATCTATCTGATGGGGGATAGGGACTGAGGTGGACGTCGATGCCCTAATGCCCCTGTCAAAGCGGATGTGACCTTGAGTGTAGCCTTGCTACCTCGGTCACATCCGCTTTTGCGTTGCTTGATGCAAACGTATGACGTGAGATCCTGTTTGATACTAAAAAAAGTAAAAGTAGAATACGGAGCTTATAGACCCATGTCTCAATCTAAGACCACATCTGACGCAAACGGAGCGGTGAAACCATCCACCACCTCATACCTTGAGTTACTTGAAAATTGTATTGATGTCACCTGTGTGCCCTTCAGTGACCGCGGATCGCGCTTGCTCGTCTTTCAGCGCGCCGATGAGGACAGTCTCTATGTGAAGTTGGCCGAGCGCCTCACGCGGCTGCAACCGGACATCGACGCTTATCGAGATCGCCCCCCCTTTATCCGCGATCTGCATCTGATCGATGCGGAGGGGCAGGTCATCGCCTTCGAACTGTCCTCCTATCCCCATCTCCTGCACTTTGAGACGGAATTGGGCGAATTTGGTCTGGCCTTCCACGATAAAAACACACTGACGCTGGGTCTTCCGCCCGGTGTTGCAGGCGGCGTGCGTTTCCACGTCTCCCCCCAATTCTGGGAGAGAAACGAGCGCGGCGGCGTCTTCAAAGCGATCCGCAACCTGAGCTACACCACCAATCTACCGCCGGAGCGTAATCGCATTATGCCTGATCAAGGCGGCTACACCGTCGAGGTGATCGTGCCGGCGGCGAAGGATGCCTCCATCACGGTGACCATCGGCGAAAGCGAGACCCCACAGGCCAGCCCGGTGCCCTTCTCCGAGGTCCAGGCGGCGGCCAAAGCGCGGTGGCGTCGGTGGTTCGACCGGGTGCCGCCCGTCGCGGAGAAATATCGGCGCACCTACGCCTACGCCTGGTGGATTATGGGCAACAACCTCATCAGCCCCCAGGGCCGGGTCGCCTACGAGGCGATGATCCCCTCCAAGATCAACTACGTGGGGCTGTGGCTCTGGGATAGCGCGATGCACGCCCTGGCCTATCGCCACGTCGATCCCGAACTGGCCCGCAATCAGTTGCGCTCGATGTTGGCGTGCCAATTGGACGACGGCATGTTGCCGGACGCGGTCTACGATGAGGGCGTCATCTCCGAGATCGGTCATCCCATTCGAGCCGAGGTCACCAAGCCACCGATCCTGGCCTGGGCCGCCCTCAAACTCCACGAGACTGATCACGACTTCGACTTCTTGAAGGAAATCTACGTGCCTTTGGTGAGCTGGAACGCTTGGTGGTTCAGCATGAACGATGACGATGTGGACGGCATCGCGCAGTACAATCATCCTTACTCCTCCGGATTGGACGACAGTCCCTTGTGGGATTACGGCATGCCCGTCGAGGCGCCCGACCTCAACACCTATCTCTGCGTCCAGATGGGATCGCTGGCTATGATGGCCGAGCGTCTTGGGATGGAGGCCGAGGGCGCGATGTGGCGGCGCCGCGCAGCGGCTATCGTGGATCGCATGATAGACCATTTTTGGGATGAGGAGGCCGGCCTTTTCTGGGCTACCCATCATCACGATCCGATTCGTGTCAAGACACCGTTTAATCTCTATCCGCTGTGGACGGGCCAGTTGCCCGAGCACATTCGCAATCGGCTGATCGGACACCTGACCAACCCCGACGAGTTCTGGAATGAGCATGTCATTCCCACAGTCGCGCGCAATGACGAGCACTTCGATCCGGCCACGATGTGGCGGGGGCCGGCGTGGGCCAACATCAACTACTTCTTCATCGAGGCGCTTCAGCAGATCGGCGAGACGGCGTTGGCGACCCAGTTGCGCACCAAGACCTTGGACTTGATCCAATCGCACGATAGCATCTACGAGTATTACAACGCCAACACGGGCGAGCCGCCGGAGACGGCCGCCGATACCTTCGGATGGACGGCGGCGGTCTTTATCGATTTAGCGATCCAAGCGTATCGAGAGGAACAAGAAGCAAGAGAATCCAGTAATGAAGAGGATGAAGACGCAAAGGAGGCGTGACACGATGTCGTCGCAAGCATTGCCGAGGAATCCTGCGGAGCAGGATAGTACGATTTGCACCTTAGAGGATGTGCAATCGGAATTTTTCAAGGATCGGGCGTTGATCGTGGTCTCAAATCGTGGCCCGGTGACCTTTCATCCGGTAGAGGGGGCAGAGGAAGTGGCGGAGGCAGATGAGGATGAACTGACCTACGAGTATGGCCAGGGAGGCTTGGTCACCGCGTTGACCGGCCTCTGTCACTATGCCGATGTGACGTGGATCGCTACCGCAGATACCGAGGAAGATTTACGCTGGCATCATGGCACGGTGCCGATGAATGGGGATGAGATCCGCATCAAGTTTGTGGAAGTGGAACCCACTGCCTATGACCGTTACTACAGCATGATTGCCAATCCACTACTGTGGTTCCTCCAACACTCGATGTGGGACGTGCCGCGCGCGCCCGTGATCAACCAGAAGACATGGCGGGCCTGGGAGGATGGCTATGTCGAGGTCAATCGCGGCTTCGCGGAGGCCATCGCGGAGGTGGTGCGCGAGATGGACGCGCCGCCGCTGGTGATGTTGCAGGATTATCATCTCTACCTGACGGCCAAATTCTTGCGGGAAGAGCTTAGCGACGAGGCGGAGCCGACGATCATGCACTTCGTTCACATTCCGTGGCCCGGCCCTGAATATTGGCGCATCCTGCCGCCCGCGATGCGGACGGCTATCTTGGAAGGGCTGTGCAGCGTCGATATCATCGGCCTTCAGACCCAACAGGACAAGATGAATTTCCTGCGCACGTGCCGCGCACTGCTGCCCCAGGCGGAGGCGCGTTTTAAGCGCGCGCGGGTGTGGTACAACAATCACGCCACGCACGTCCGCTACTTTCCCATCTCTATCGATGTGGAGTCCCTGCTGGAAGCCACCGAATCCGAGAAGGTGGCCGCCGAGCGCGAGCGATTGGAGCGCGTCATCGGCGATAACCAGCTCATCCTGCGCATCGAGCGCATCGAGCCGAGCAAAAACGTCGTCCGGGGCTTTCAGGCCTTCGAGGAGATGTTGGAACTGCACCCGATGCATCGGGGCAAGGTCAAATTCTTGGCGTTGCTGGTGCCCTCTCGATTGGGTGTTGACGAGTATGAAAGCTACCTCGAAGAAATTATGGCGGTCGTAGGCCGCATCAATGCCAACTACGGCGCCCGCGATTGGGAGCCGATCCGTATTATGATTGGGCACAACTACCTACGCGGCGTCGCGGCGATGCAACGTTACGATGTGCTGCTGGTCAATGCTATCGCCGATGGGATGAACCTCGTCGCCAAGGAAGGGCCGATGGTCAACGAGAAGGACGGCGTGCTCATCCTTTCGGAGCGGACGGGCGCCCGCGAGCAGTTGGAGAGCGGCGCGTTGGTCATCTCCCCCTGCGATATTTACGCCACGGCGGAGGCCCTCCATCAGGCACTGACGATGGAGGAGGAGGAACGCAAATCCAACGCTGAGCATCTGCGCTGGCTTATCGAGCGTGAGGACATCAGCGGGTGGCTCTGCCGGCAGTTGAAGACCGTCATCGATCTTAACTTGTAAATCCTTGATCTTTGTGAAGGTTGTTCTGAAGACTTTCAAAAGTTGTGTCCACGGGCACGGCGAGACGCCGGCCCGAACAGGAGGCAGATTTAATGACCCATCCCAAAACAGCCATCATCCACTACAGCGCGCCGCCCGTGATCGGCGGCGTGGAAGCCGTCATCCAAGCGCACGTCGAGGTGATGGCGCGCTTGAATTATCCGGTCACGGTGGTGGCCGGGCGCGGCGAGGCCGACGCCTTGCCGGCAGCGGCGGATCTCGAAGTGCTCCCCCTCATCGATTCTCGGCGCCCGGAGATTCTTGAGGCGAGCAAAGCCCTAGACGAGGGCGATGTGCCCGCCAACTTCGATGCGTTAACCCGGCGGCTCGAAGGGGAACTGGCGCCCGTGCTTCAGCCGTTCGACAACGTCATCATCCACAACATCTTCACCAAGCACTTCAACCTGCCGCTAACGGCGGCTTTGCATCGCCTGTTAGATG
>JAAAOZ010000350.1 GCA_009908585.1 Chloroflexota bacterium | reverse complement strand
GCGGCTCTCCCATTCCAAATCGGCCGTCACGCCCCGCGTGCCCGAAGAGCGCGCGTTCGAGCCGCTGCCGCCCTTCGAGCGCGAGGAGGAGGTCACGCGCGTGATCATTCCGGCCATCGCGCGCCGCCGCCACCCAGAGATCGAGCAGCGCCTTATGGATGTCGCGACCTGGTCGGCCAACGAGGGCTTCGAGTTGGGCCTCAACCGCATCGAGTGGGGCGACAAGAGCCTGGGCATCATCACCAACGGGATCGCGTACCAGTACGCGCGCGAGATCTTCGCCGGCGCCAGCATCTTTAAATTGGGGATGAGCTATCCACTGCCGATGGCCAAACTCTGCGCCTTCGCGGAACAGGTCGAGACGCTCGTCGTCCTGGAGGAGCTTGATCCCTTCATCGAAGATCAGCTCAAGGCGGCGGGGATCGAGGTCGCGCACGGCAAGGACATCTTCCCCATCTGCGGCGAACTGACGCTGGCGAAGGTGCGCCAGGGCGCGCTCCAGGCCGGCCTGTTGGATGAACTTCCGCCGGAGGAAGAGCCAGCGCCGGTACAACTCAAGGTGCCAACGCGGCCCCCGGCGCTCTGTCCCGGCTGCCCGCATCGCGCGTTTTTCTACGACATGGCGCGCAACAAGCGCAAGGCGATGATCGCGGGCGACATCGGCTGCTACTCGATGGGTGTGTTGGAACCGTTCCGCTCGATGGATATGCTCATCTCGATGGGCGCGAGCGTGGGGATGGCCCACGGCTTCAAGCAGGCGGGCGGGCAGGAGGCCGCCGTGGCCACGATTGGCGATAGCACCTTCTTCCATTCGGGTCTATCGCCGCTGGCCGCCGCGGTCTACAATCAGGCCAACATCACCGTGGCGGTCCTTGACAATCGCATCACCGCGATGACGGGCCAGCAGGAAAATCCCGGCACGGGCATCACGCTCCAGGGCGCGGAGAGCCAAGAAATCGATATCGCGCCGGTGGTCGAGGCGCTGGGCGTCACCTTCATCGAGGAGGTCGATGCCTGGGATGTGGACGGCGTCAACGAGGCGCTCAAGGCCGCGATGGCTCACGAGGATGGGCCGGCGGTGATCATCGTGCGCGGCGCGTGCGTCTTCACGCCGCACTTCCATCTTCAGCCTCGAATGCGCGTCGATACCGACACCTGCGTCGCCTGCGGCGCGTGCTTCCGCGTAGGCTGCCCCGCCATCCTCAAGAGCGAGGAGGTCAATCCCAAGAACGAGAAGCGCAAAGCGCGGATCGATCCGCTGCTGTGCACGGGTTGCACCGTCTGCATGCAGGTCTGCCCGGTGGATGCGATCGCGCCACGAGACGAATGAGCGATTGAACGAGTGAGCGATTAAGCGAATGTGCGAATCTGTGAATCAGTGCAACGAGGAGGGGGATTTATGAGGGATCGGATGACGTGTTCGTGTTATGCAGCGTGGGAAGCGATGGTTCACGAGGGGATTGAGCAGGAATCGCTAGGGCCAAGTGAGGATTTCCTTGGCTATCGAGAGGCGATGCGCTCCGCGACGAAGCCCAAGAACTCGCGGAAACTCGTCTCCAAATCGGAGGAGAAAGGCGCAGCGACAACATTATCTTGCGATCCTGAGTGGAAGTGAAAGGGAAAGGTAGCGACGTCTCGCCAGTTGGTATCGGGGAAGTTGTCGTAGCGATAGATGCTTTCATCAAGATGTCGCCGCTCCCAATGAAAACCGAAGCGCCCCACGATCTTTTGTGAGGCCCAAACATCTATGTAACTGGTATCCGTCAGCGTAATTCTGAGCTTTGAGCCTAAAGCGAACGTATGCTCGACAATCTCGGTAAATTCTACTTCCGCGACACGTTGGAGCTTAATCAGCGTGTCATTCATTCTCTAACTCGTCCAACAGCTTCTGCACGGTTTCTTTTTCTGCTTCTAAATTGTCGAAGGCGAAGAAGTCCTCGAACGTTTCTGTTTCGTGGAGTTGGCCTTGTTGGATGAGTGCGTCGAGTTCGAAGACGGTTTTCACGCCGTACCGGCGGGCCAGGTCCAGAAGCTGGGTTTCGATGATGCGCAGACGCTGCTGCAAAAAGAGCTTGAGGCTATGGCGCTCTAACTCTTTCGGCGAAATTTGCAATTTCATAGCGACGGTTTCGTACGTCACGCGAACCTCCACGGTTAATTCTACACACTATCAACAGGGATTTAGCTTCATGATAAGCCAACGCCGAAAATCGGTCAAGAATTTTAGCGATGAATAGGCGATTAGACGAATGAGCAAATAAGCGAAGCTGCGAGTAAGTGGAGTGAGGTCGGGGCGTGATGGCAGGACGGATTGGGTCGTATACTGCGTGGGAAGCAGAGGTTCACGAGAAGATCAAGCGGGAGCCGATATGGGATTTCTTTGGCTATCGCAAGGCGCTCTTTCTCTACGATCTGGCTTGGCAGGATTGCGATAAGTTGTGTGATGAGGTGCGGGGCAAAGCTATCGCCCGGCAGTTGATTCGGAGCGCCGTTCCATCAGTGCGAATTTGGAAGAGGGCCACGGTCGGGGATTTGGCAAGCAGCGCAATTGGTTCTTCAAGATCGCCATCGGTTCAGCCCGTGAGACCAAAGGCTGGTATTGGCGCGCTCATCAATTGCTTTCTGGCGCGGTGTTGGATCATCGCTTGGCCTTGCTCGATGAAGTTCTGGGCCTTCTCATCACCGAGCTGGCTCGCCAACAATAACGCTGATTCGCCCATTCGCTCATTCGCCGGATTCGCTGATTCAACCAAAGGAGAAATCTATGATTGAACGACTGAACTTGTTATTCGTCGGCGTGGGAGGACAAGGCGTCCTCACCGCGTCGGATATTGCGGCCCAGGTGGGCCTGGATTTGGGGCTGGACGCGAAGAAGTCGGAGGTGCACGGCTTCGCGCAGCGCGGCGGCGTGGTGGAAAGTCACATTCGCTGGGCGCCGAGCGTCGGATCGCCGACGTGTGAGCACGGCGCCGTGGACATCCTGATGGCCTTCGAGTTGCTGGAGGCGGCGCGCTGGCTCGACTGGCTCAAGCCCGGCGGCACCATCATCGTCAATCGCCAGCAGATTATGCCGATGTCGGTGAGTGTGGGCGACGAGGTCTATCCGCCGGAGGATGAGATACTGGCGGCGCTGGAGCAACGCGCGGGCCGCGTCGTCCCGGTGGATGCGCTGCCATTGGCCGAGGAGGCCGGCAATGCGCGCACGGTCAACACGATCTTGTTGGCCGCGCTCTCCACGCTGCTGGAGACCGATCCCGACATTTGGGTGGATGCCATTCTGCGTCGCGTGCCGACCGATTATCGCGAGGTGAATCAGAAGGCGTTCGAATTAGGGCGGGGCGCCGTCGTCCATTCGTAACGCCGCCGCCAATCTCAGAAACATATCGCCGCGTAGTCCTTGAGAAAGGACTACGCGGTTTTTCTTTTTATGATGGCGTTGCCATCATTGTAGAACATCTATGTGCTAGATTGGCGATTTCTGGCAATCTTAAATTTGGGTATTGACATTTAAAAAGATATTCTATATAATTATATATAATACTCCCTTTGACCAAAGGGGGGGATAAAGCCTGGAAGGTAACAGTTGTTTTCAAGTCAATTAACTAAGGAGGAAGTTACGATGAATCGGCGGACTCGATGGGTTGGATACTCTCTATATATGGTTGTGTTGGTCGGCGTGTTCGGGCTGCTTTTCGCATCGCCTGTTTCTGCGTCGATACCGCAACCTTCAGATGTATTTTTGGATGTTGGGCCTGAACTTCGCTTAGACGATGTTATTAGAGCACCCCTTGCAGATCCCAATTTGCAAGTGGTGCACCTGGCCCCATTTGCTGATGATATTAATGATACGGCAGTCAATATTAGCATCAACGGGACGCCCGTACTCACGGACGTTCTCTATGCCGGCTCCACTGGGTATCTTTCTGTGGGCGCTGGGGAAAATCAGATCCAGATCTTTCCCTCTGGTTCCAGCACACCCGCGATCAGCGAGACGGTGGTGCTGACGGCGGATATGGATTTCACGGCCATCGCCATTGGCGGGGCCAACGGATGGGATCTGGGCCTGAAGCTGCTGGAGGATGACAACAGCGCGCCGATGGCGGGCAAGGCCAAGGTCCGGATCGGACACCTGGCGCCGTTCGCGGCGGGATCGGCCAACACCCTGGCCGACGTCCGCTTGCAGGATGGGACGATTCTGCCGGGCTTCGACGACGTGCCCTATGACGTGGTGGCCGACTACATCGAGTTGGACGCCGGGGAGTACGATCTCAAGATCACGTCGGCGGATGGCAGCACCACGCTGATCGATCCCGTGCCCGTGACCTTTGCTGAGGGCGACATCGTCTCCGTCCTCGCGGTGGGCGATGGAGCCAATCAACCTCTCGGTATCTTCGCGCTACCAGGCGGGATGCCGGGCGGTCTTGTGGACCTGGCGGCTTCGCTGCAGATCGCTCACCTGGCGCCGTTTGCAAAGGATGAGACGCTGATGATGGGGACCTCGGTCACGGTCCGCTTGAATGGCACGGATGTACTGACTGAAGTTGTCTTCGCCGATTCCACGGGTTACCTGCCGGTGCCTGCTGGATCGAATCAGGTGCAGATCATTCCCACGGGTGCGAGCGATCCCGCGATCAGCGCGACGGTTTACCTGACGCACGCGATGGATTTCACGGCCATCGCCATTGGCGGGGCCAACGGATGGGATCTGGGCCTGAAGCTGCTGGAGGATGACAACAGCGCGCC
>JAAAOZ010000114.1 GCA_009908585.1 Chloroflexota bacterium | reverse complement strand
AACCCCTGGTTGCGATAGCCGTTGTCGTACATCCACTGGCGGAAATCGATCAGCCGATCTTTGAAGATCGCCATATCCCAATGGTCGTAGACCGAGTAAAAAGTAGCGATCTCATAAGAGGCGCCGTAGGAGGGCCAATCGGGCACCCAGCAGGCGCCCCAGGCGAATGGCTCGCCCGGCGCCTTGTAGGGATAACACTTCTCGCAGAGGATGTAGCTGTGCGTCGACCAGAGGTCCGCCGGCAGCGATTCGCCGTAGGCTTCCTCGTAGGCATCCAGCACGCGATCCAAGTACATAAAGCGCTGCTGCGTCGGCTGGACGATGTTGCCCGCCGCGATCTTAGCGGTCGGATCGGCCTCTTTGATGATGTGGTACATATCGTGATAGGCGTAGGCGTACCAATCGGAGCGCATGTTATCCATCGTGTGGCAATCCGGCTCGTTGCCGATGAGCCAGGTGGCGCCGGGTTGCTCCGCGATGGCGGCCAGGAGTTGAGTGCCGGTAGGCGAGGCCGTGTAGCCGACCTGCTCGCCATCCGACTTGACGGGCTTGAAGCGCACGGTCTGGAAGTAGGTCAGCGGCGGGAGCTGCGATGCGCCGCGCGCGGACCAATCCCAATACCAGCCGGCGTTGAGGTAGCCCGGCTTATCTCCCTCCTGCGCATCGCTGGCGGAGCGCGTCATGCCAAAGCCGAAGCGCCCGTTAGGATAGCTGTAGGGCGGCCCGTCCGCCTGGCCCGGCGCGGATCTGAGCGTGCCCGAGCCCAGGAAGAGCAGGGCCAACCCCAACAGCGCGACCACGGTCAAACTCTTAGGTAACGCGCGCGATGCTTTTAGCCATAGCCCCTGATGTTTTTTCTTTGTTGTCATTGTGATACTCCTCGTTTATTTGCAATTCAAGTTAGCCATAAGGTATTATAATGGATGCGTTTCACTCTTGGCTCTTATTGGATATTAGGCGACGTTGGTTGTGAGTGATGTTTATGCTCTAGTTACACAGAGTTTCACGGAGTTTTTCACAGAGATACGCAGAGAAATTCGTTTCTCCGTGCTTCCCCGCGCCTTCTCGGCGATGCCCTGCGTCCAAATTAAACCGCTGGGTGAACGATGGACTCATTTTGGGAAATCGTGAAACCGCCCCCAAGGATGACCTAGTTATTCTGAAACGCACTCATTATAACGCATCCGGGGGAAAATGGGGGAAGAATTTAGAATTTCTAATCGATAATGAGGAATCTCTGAATTAATTCAAAATTCTCCATTCGTTATTCATCATTCCCATTGACATTTAGATCAATATCGCTACAATGACAACAGGTTGTTGGTTTATGTACGAATCATTTCACATCGATAGCACATCAAAGGAGACAAAATTATGGCAGAGGAACTGAATCAAGAAACACCAGAAGCACCCGTCACGCCGGGCAGCGGTGACGTGACCGAAAATGACAAGTTGTGGGCGATGCTCAGCTGGATTCCCTGGGTGGGCTGGATCTTGGCCCTCGTCGCGATTTTCATGGAGCCGCAGAAGGACCGCCCCTTCATCCGCTATCATGCGATCCAATCGCTGGCAGCCAACGCGGTGATCTCGGTGATCGCCTTCGTTTTGGGCATCACCGTGATTCTGGCCTGCCTCGCGCCGTTCCTGTGGCTCGCGCTACTCTATCCCGCCGCGATGGCCTATCAGGGCGAGTGGCTGGAGATCCCCGTCATCACGGAGTTCTGCCAGGGCCAGGGGTGGATTCAGGCGTAGCGGGTCGTTGCGCATTGCGGTTTTAGATATGACGAAAGCCCTTCTCGATTGAGAAGGGCTTTTTTTTCTAGTCGGGGCGAGGCAATCCGCAGGTGATGCTTGTCCTTGCGGTATCTTCCGAAATTTCATACCTATCCTGGCGTCTAAAGACGATGGGAGGATTGCCTCGCCCTTACGAGATGACGACGATGTCGCGGCCTACACCTCCGGCAGGTCGCGGCTGGCGATGACGTTGACGCCCTCGCCCAGCGGGTCCTCCAGGACGACCTGGTTGATCTCCACCGGCGCCTCGATTTCAGCCTGGCGGATTTTGGCCAGCAGCTCGAAGATGCGCGGTTTGGGGACGGGCGCCTGGGTGTAGACGGGCACGAGCGGATGCAGCCCGCCCTTGACCTTGACGGTCGTCGCGACCATCCGGCGCGGGTCGGTCAGCTCCTCCTTGACGTACTTCTCGCCGCGCGGGCAGGTGTTGCCCTCGACGTTCAACAGCGTCTCGCCCTCGTGGGTCACCTCCAACGTGCAGCCCATCGGGCACGTGATGCAGATCATTTTTTCTGTGACTGGCATGGGGTACCTCCGTATCCTGCAATGCAATAAGTGTAACCATTTAGTCTAGTGAGGTGCAACGCACTTTTGGGCTTATCGTCAGCATAAACGGCATAAGGCGGCACCTTTCCTTCTGTTCAAGTGCATTGCACCTTGTCTGCTCAGAAAACTAAACAGTTACCAATAAGTTAATAAAAAGGTGCTCGTATTGCGTACTGCGTATTTCATAGTGATTCTGACAGTAGATTCTTACGTAATACATCTCAGGGTAGGTTTCTGTCAGCTAAAACAATCTCAACCTCGTCTAAAAATTCACCCAGGCTGACGGCCCTTTGCCCTTCCACGCTCCTATCATGATGCTGAGGCGCATCCGCTGTATGACGATGCCACGATTGGTTGAGCTGATCTCGGCCATACAGACGGCGTCCTCCGTAGATAAGGGCCAAGTTGGTGGTGCCGAAACGGTCGTTACGGTATATCTGGACGAAAAGATCGTCTGTGATGACCAAGCGTACTTTGATAACCAATCGACTGTGTTCCTGAACGACCATATACCGAACATAAGCCCGTTCATTCACTTCACGTTGAAGTTCTAGGAACAATTTATCAACCGCGTAGCTGTCCGTCATTCAAATGTGGCCTTCGTCGCTTGCAGTTGGGCAATTTCGTCGCGCATTTCTTCACATCGCGTCTCTGCTAATTCCCAATCGAAGTAATCTTGTTCTGTTTCTGGACCGGGATCGCTGGAGAGGATCTTTTCGCGAAAGGTCGCAAAGTCTTGATTATATTTGGTTTGGAAGTGATGAACTTGAGATTGGTACTTGATCAGCTCGCGCTGCGCTCTTTCTAAAAGAAGTGTGGTTAAAACTTCTTCTAAACTTCGGCCAGGGAATAGTCTCTTCAGGCTTGTTTGTACTGCCAGATTGATTGTTTCAGCCATCACATCCTCCTTGGGATATAGCCATAGGGCGGATGGGCAATCCCTGGGTCGGGCTGCCCATTCCAACCTACGTCCTACTTCGGTACGATGCGGACCTCCAGCTTCTCGGCCTGGCGGACGGCGTCGTAGTCGCGGCCTTTGAGCGTGATGCTGGCCATCTCACCGGGGCGGGCGTAGCGCGCGCGCTTCTTGGCGATGAGGTTCTTGCCATCGTGGATTTCGATGCTGACGGCGTGCTCCATCGGTTGGGTGACGCGCATCTGGAGCATGATCTGCTCCTCGGTCAGCGTCTCAGGATCGATTTTCTGAGGGACGACGTAGCGGACGTTTTCGCCGGCGGCGGTGGGCACGTACTGCGGGTTTTCGTTGCAGTAGCCCTGCGCGAACTGGGCCGCGCGCTTGCCCGCCGTCAATCCGGCGGTGGTCACCCAGTCCACCAGATCGTAGACGTGAACGACGTTGCCTGCCGCGAAGATGCCCGGCACGTTGGTCTGGAAGCCGTCATCGACGAACGGCCCGCCGGTCACGAGATCGAGTGCGACGCCCGCTTTCTGCGACAGCTCGTTTTCGGGGATCAAGCCCACGGAGAGCAACAGCGTGTCGCAGGGGATGATCTCCTCAGAGCCGGGGATGTAGTTCCAATTCTCGTCCACCTGTGCCGCCTCGACGGCCTCGATGCGGTCGTTGCCAATGATGCGCTTGACGGTGTGGCGCAGTTGCAGCGGGATATCGAAATCTAACAGGCATTGGACGTAGTTGCGGCTCAGGCCGGTGAGGTAGGGCATCACCTCCAGCACGCGGGCGACGTGGGCGCCCTCGAAGGTGACGCGGCGCGCCATAATCATCCCGATGTCGCCGGAGCCCAGGATGACGAAGTTCTTGCCGGGAATGTAGCCCTCCACGTTGACCCAGCGCTGCGCCGTCCCCGCCGTGTAGACGCCGGAGGGGCGCGGGCCGGGGATTTTGATCTGAGCGCGGGTGCGTTCGCGGCAGCCCATCGCCATCACGACGGCGTCCGCCTCCAGCTCCACGAAGCCGTGATCGGTGCCGGTGGCGTAGATTTTGCGGTCGCGCGTCACATCCAACACCATCGTGTCCAGTAGCCAATCGACGCCGACCTCTCTGGCCTTGTCGATGTAGTGCTGCGCGTAGCTCGGCCCCGGCAGATCCTCTTTGAAAATCTCGACGCCGAAGCCATTGTGGATACATTGCAGCAGAATGCCGCCCAACTCCAGATCGCGGTCGATCATCAACACATCGTCGGCGCCGTTTTCCTTGGCGGCGCTGGCCGCGGCCAATCCACCCGGCCCGGCCCCGATGACGATGACATCATACTTAGACTTTAGTTGTTGGCTCATCATGTCCTCGCTTCCCTCTAACCTTCATTGCCTTCGGCGACATCTTCTTCTTTGACGTCGGGAACTTCCTTCGTCGGTCGCCGCAAGAATTCCGAACCGGCTCCTTTCTTCGAGATCTCTTCCGGCGTTTTGCCCAACTCGCGGGCCAGGA
>JAAAOZ010000503.1 GCA_009908585.1 Chloroflexota bacterium | reverse complement strand
TGCACGACAACGGCTGCGGCATCCCGCCGGAGGCCCAAGCGCAACTCTTCCGCCCCTTCTTCACCACCAAGGCCTTCGGTGAAGGCGCCGGGCTGGGATTGACGATCAGCCACAGCATCGTCCAGGAGTTCAACGGGAAGATCGATATCGAGAGCACGGAGAATGTCGGCACGACGTTCATTCTGCGCTTTCCCGTCGCCGATGAGACCTAAAGGTTAAAAGATGGATTGGATATGGGAAAATATCGTGAATGATCAACAGAAAAGAAAACCGGTGCTTCAAGGCCCACAGCCCGTCGAGCAACTGCTGGATCATTTACCCATCTTAATCGCCTACATCGACGAAGACCAACGTTATCTGTACGTCAATCAGGCCTATGCCGCATGGTACGGGAAAGAGAAAAGCTATTTCATCGGACAAAAAATCGCCGATATTCTAACGCCCGATGTCTATGCCAATGTGCAGCCTAACATCCAGCGGGTGATGACCGGGGAGACCTTTTCCTTTGAGAATATCTCGTATACGTCGGCGGGAGAAGAACGCACCGTACTCGCTACCTACGTGCCCTATATCGATGCCCATGGCGAGGTGCACAGCTTCCTTGGGATGGTCCAGGACATCACCGCGCGCAAACGCGCCACCGCCGAGCGCGAGCGGATGTTGGCCGCCGAACGCGCCCAGCGCGAATTGGCCGAGACCTTTATTGAGATCACAAACGCACTGAACACGATTCACGAGCGCGAAGAGGTGCTCCAGACGATTTTGGTGCAATTGGCGCGGGTGATTCCTTACGACAGCGCCTCGGTGATGTTGATCAGCGACGATCAATTCCAAATCGTCACCGAGAAAGGCTTCCCGCCCGATTATACAGATCCCGGCTTTCCCTTTGCGATCACCAAGCTTCCTCACATTCAGGAAGTGCTCCGCGAGCGACATCCCGTCATCATCCAGGATACGCACACGGCCCCTCGCTGGTACGCTAATCCCGAAATCACCTACATCCGTTGCTGGATGGGAACCCCGTTGATCGTTCGAGATCGCGTCATTGGCCTGTTAAACTTGGATAAAAAGGAGCCAAACTTTTACACCCAGCGTCACGCCGAGTTAAGCGCCGCCTTCGCCAACCAGGCCGCCATCGCCATCGAGAACGCGCGCCTCTACGAGCAGGCGCGCCGGGACGCGCGCACCAAATCAATGCTACTCAAGGAGGTCAATCACCGCGTGGGCAACAACCTGACCGCCATCTTAGGCCTTCTGCTCGCCGAGCGCCGCCACGCGCACCAAAGCCAGCGGCCCGCCGTGGAAGCGACGCTTGATCGGCTCATCCGACGCATCGAAGGGCTATCCGAGGCCCACCGCATGCTCTCGTGCGCTCAATGGGCGCCCTTGTACCTGAGCTATTTGGCGACGAAGATCATCCATCTGGCGTTGAACTCACGGCCAACCACCCAACATATCGCTGTGGAGGTCAAAGCGTCAGCGCGGATGACGATCATGCCGCCACAGGCTATGCCGCTCGCGCTCATCATCAACGAGCTGGCAACGAATACCATCAAATACGCGATGGATGAACGCCAACAAGGAAAGATCACGCTGACGATCGACGCTCAACGCGAAGGTGATGAGGAATACATCGCGATGGTCTATCGTGACGACGGGCCAGGTTATCCGCCTGGAGTCTTGAACGCCAATGCTTATCACATCGGCCTCACCTTGTTACAACGCCTAGTTCGGATCAGCTTGAAGGGACAGCTTTCCCTGACTAATCGCGAGGGCGCCGTCACCACCATTCGTTTCCCGGTCGGCAAGCAACCGCCGTGGACTGAAGAGGCAGAGGCAGAGGCAGAGGCAGGAAGAGAGGAAAATCACCAATGAATACGAAACGACTCAGCATCACATCGATAGGATTGAGCGCGCTGCTCATCATCGGCTTGTATCTGACCAGCCTCTATAACTTTCTCCTCTTTCATACCTTAGTCGAAATCTTCAGCATCGTGATCGCCTACAGCATCTTTGTCTTGGCGTGGAACTCCCAACGCTGGCTCGACAACAACTACTTGCTCTTTATTGGGATCGCCTATCTCTTTGTGGGCGGCGTGGATCTCCTCCACACCTTTTCCTATGGTGGACTCCAAATCTTCACCAGCTACGATTCCAATCTCCCCACCCAACTTTGGATCGCGGGCCGCTACCTGCAAGCGACGTCTCTTCTCATCGCGCCTTTCTTTATGCATCGCAAGCTCAACCCGCATTGGATACTGGCGGGGTACGCGGTGGTCACCGGACTACTCGTGGCGAGCATCTTCGGCGGGATCTTCCCCACCAGCTACATCGAAGGGGTAGGCCTAACCCCATTCAAAAAGATCAGCGAGTACATCATTTCCCTGATCCTCATCCTCGCCATCTGGACCCTATGGCAAGAAGAACATCACTTCGATCCGCGCGTGCTCCGCTGGCTGATCCTCTCCTTAGTCTTCACCATCGGCTCCGAGTTGGCCTTCACCTTCTACATCGGCGTCTACGATTTCTCCAATCTGATCGGCCACTATTTCAAGATCGCCGCCTTCTACCTAATCTACAAAGCGCTAATCCAAACCGGCCTCCGCGATCCCTACGCGCTGATGTTCCACAATTTGAATCGGAGCCGCGAGCGGTGGATGTGGCCGGGGCACTGATCGTCGCCTTAGATGCAGAGGGGCGCGTGACGCTGATCAACACGGCCGGGCGCAAGTTACTGGGCTATACGGAAGAGGAGATTCTGAGGCAAAACTGGTTTGATCAGGTTGTGCCCGCGCAAGATCGCGCCGCGACCAAGGCAGCGTTCGCCAAACTGATGCGGGGCGACGTGGACGGCGTGCAACACTTCGAGAATGCCATCGTGACCCGCGAGGGCGAAGAACGGATCATCTTGTGGCACAACACCCTCATCCGCAACGATACCGGCGAGATAACAGGCACGCTCAGCTCCGGGCAGGATGTCACCGAGCGCCATCGCGCCGAGGAGATCATCGAATGGGAGGCCGGCGTCAACGCCGCGATGGCCGAGTTAGCCAAGGCGATGATCACGACGGAGGATCTGAATGAGATCACTGCGCTGGTGCTGGATCACGCCCGCCGCCTCACCGACAGCACCTTCGGCTTTGTCGGCTACATCGATCCGAAGACGGGCCATCTGATCTCCCCCACCCTGACCCAGGACATCTGGGAATCCTGCCAGGTGCCCGATAAGACCTTCGTCTTTGAGGAGTTCAGCGGCCTGTGGGGATGGGTCTTGAATCATCGCAAGCCGATGTTGACCAACACCCCCAGCGATGATCTACGCTCCACCGGCGTGCCGATAGGCCATATTCCCATCGAACGCTTTCTCTCCGCCCCGGCCATGATCGGCGGCACGTTGATGGGACAGATCGCGCTGGCTAATCCTGGTCGCGATTACACCGAGCGCGATCTGATCGCGCTGGAGCGATTGGCCTCGCTCTACGCGCTGGCCGTCCAGCGCAGCCGATCAGAAGCGGCGCTTCGTGAATCGGAGCAGCGCTACCGCACGCTCTTCGAGAGCGCCGGGGATGCGGTCTTCCTCCACGATCTGGATGGCAATTTTCTAGATGTCAACCAAGTCGCCTGCCAGCGGCTGGGTTACCCCCGTGAGGAATTGCTGGAGATGACGCCAATGGACATCGACTCGCCCCGCTACGCCGCAAAGGTCCCGGAGCGAATGGAGATTATCCAACGGGAAGGCTCGCTGGTCTTCGAGACCGAACATATCAGCCGCGATGGCGCGGTCATCCCCACGGAGGTGAGCGCCCGCATCATCGAATATGACGGGCGCCCTGTCCAGCTCAGCATCGCGCGCGACATCACGGAGCGCAAAGAGGCGGAGCAACAAATCCGTCGCCAGCGGGATCTTCTGGAGAATACCATCGAATCGCTCCCTCATCCGTTCTACGTGATCAATGTCCAGGATTACACCATCAAGATCGCCAACTCAGCGTCGGGATACGAAAACGGCCGCCGAGCACCGGGGATCACCTGCTACGAACTGACGCACGGGAGCGACCATCCGTGCAATACCTCGCAGCATCCTTGCCCGCTGAAAGAAGTGCAGCGCACCGGCCAGCCGGCGACCGTGGAACACATCCATTACGATCAAGATAATCAGCCACGTCACGTCGAAGTCCACAGCTATCCCATCTTCGATGAAGCCGGCAATGTGCTTCAGGTGATCGAATACACATTGGACATCACCGAGCGCAAGAAAGCGGAGGAGGCGCTGCGCGAGGCTAAAGAGGCCGCCGAGGCCGCAAATCGTGCCAAGAGCATCTTCTTAGCCAATATGAGCCACGAACTGCGCACGCCCCTCAACGCGATCTTGGGCTTCTCTCAGTTGATGG
This sequence comes from Chloroflexota bacterium, assembly GCA_009908585.1. GTDB lineage: Bacteria > Chloroflexota > Anaerolineae > B4-G1 > SLSP01 > JAAAOZ01. Next base: position 357 of record JAAAOZ010000503.1, on the reverse strand, counting down.
CCCGTGATATGCGCTTGGAGACCGAACAACAGGAGAACTTGGACATCATCAGCCAGAGCGGCGAGCACCTGTTGGCCCTGATCAACGATGTGTTGACGATGTCGAAGATCGAGGCGGGACGTATTATCCTCAACGAAAGAAGCTTCGATCTTTTCCGGCTGCTCAACGCCCTGGAGGAGATGTTCGCGCTCCGGGCGAAAGAGAAGGGTCTGGCCCTCATCTTCGATTATGGGGAAGACATACCGCGCTACATCCGCACCGACGAGAATAAACTGCGCCAAGTGCTGATCAATCTGCTCAGCAACGCGGTCAAATTCACCTCAGAGGGCGGCGTGACCCTGCGCATCGGCATCCGAC
>JAAAOZ010000101.1 GCA_009908585.1 Chloroflexota bacterium | reverse complement strand
AGTTAAGCCCGTCAGCGCTGATGGTACTTGGAGGGCAGCCTCCTGGGAGAGTAGGTCATTGCCAAGGCTCTCGCTTTGTTTATATCAAAAAGAGTTTATTGTGCCTGGGATTTTATCCTCAGGCATTTTTTGCTTTGAGGCATCTGGACTAATTGTTTGTGGAGGAAGTCGTATGGGGCGTTTGGTGGCTGTCTGTAAAAGCGATACACGCCTTGAGCCTAAGGTTGATGTGGGTCGAGGTGAGTTGCGAGCGGGTTATGGGTTGGTTGGAGATGCCCACGCCGGTCTCAGCAAACGTGAGGTGAGTATGTTGGCGCTCGAACGTATTGAGCAAGCGAATCGGCGATTTGGGATTGAGGCCCAGCCCGGATCTTTTGCCGAAAATCTGACGGTCGCTGGGGTCCGATTGGACATATTGCGTCTTGGCGCGAAGATTCGTGTTGGTTCGACGCTGCTGGAGGTCGTTCAGATTGGCAAGGCGCCTCATCTGGCCCATACGTATAATTTTCAGGGTTTTTCTATCTCGCCTATCTGGGGGATTTTCTGCCGGGTCGTCGAAGGCGGGGAAGTTGCGTGCGGTGATGAGGTTTAAATCTCACAGCTTTGATGCCTCACCATGGAGATGAGTGACGCACCGATGTGCTCTGAAAGGGGCCGTCGGTGCTTTTTATTTTTGGTGGAATGAGATGCTAGTTTTGGAATATCCCTTTCATTGACTTTCGAGCGAGTTTGGAGTATCCTAAATCTATGTGAGGTTAGTTATCGTTATTCTATCTAGGAGAGGGAGGGACGAATGCAATTATTGAGTACGTTGCGTCAGGTGGATATTTTCTACGAAATTCCAGATGAGAAGCTAAAGCGACTTATCCCCAAGTGCGAAGAATCATCCTATGAAACAGGTGAAATTATTGTCAAAGAGAACTCTCCCAGTGATGAACTTTACTTCATTGTGGATGGCATCGTCGAAATTGTCATTGATCCGAGCTTGTTGGATCCTAATTCCAACGATATTGAGCCGACCGTGATCGCGACGCTGTGGCCTGGTCAGACCTTCGGGGAGATCGGTTTGGTCGACCGTGGAATGCGTTCAGCATCGGCGCGCTCGTCTTCGGATAAGACGGTGTTGCTCTCCATCAGTCGGGCTGGCCTCCTGGGCCTCTGCGATGATGATCACCACTTTGGCTATCTCTTGATGCGTAACATCGCCAGCGATTTGGCGTTCAAAGTCCGCAATACTGATTTGATGTTGCGTGAGCAGTTGCTGTGGCAGGCTCGTCCACCTGCATAGAGCCTAAGGAGCTATTGATGCATCGGATTTTAGGGAACATGAGGATGTGTTCGCTCTCGCGGCGGCAGCGCTGGGCGGTTGCATCTGGGACGTTGCTGCTGGTTCCGATGGCGTTGATTCTTCGAAGCTTGCGCAAGGCACGACGGGCGAGGAAGCGGCGAGCGGCGGACAGGATGAAGGCGAGCGCGACCATCGATTTGACCCATCTGCTGCATGAGGCGCCGGACGAGGACGTGACGTCCCCTGATCCCGATGATCTGACGCGCATCAAGGGCATTGGTCCGAAGATGGCTGCTATCCTACAGCAGGCTGGCATCCTGACCTACGCCGATTTGGCGCAGACGGAGTTAGCGCGGCTGGAGGAGATTTTAGCTCGGGAACAGTTGCTGTCGTTGGCTAAACCTGAGACTTGGTTAGCTCAGGCACGGCTGGCGTCACAGGCGGAATGGGAGGATTTGCAAGCTTTGCAGCAAAAGCTCTGATTGGAATGGACTGATTTCTACCGCTACCCGATGTCGAGGCGTGGATGTAGCCTCGACATTGGGTTTTTGTGTGTCTTACTTTGTGCATCCATTTGAATTAATTCATTTAGGAGTGAAGAGATGACAACGGAAGTGCAATCCTCAGCCCCCAAATTAAATTATGGCAAAACTTTTCTGATTGGCTTTGGCTTCTTTGGCTTGAGCGTGATGTGGAAGCTCTACAATGATTATGTCCCCATCTTCTTGCAGGCGGGTAACCCCGGCTTTGAGATGGCAACGCGCGCGAACGGCTTCGGGTTGGGCGCGACGTGGACAGGGTTCATTATGACGCTTGACAACATCATCGCACTCTTTCTGCTGCCCCTGATAGGGATGTGGAGTGATCGCGTGTGGGTCAAGCGCCTGGGACGGCGCAAGCCCTTCATCGTAACCCTGGCGCCGATCTCCATTCTGGCCTTCCTCTTCATCCCGGTGATTGTGAAGAGCATCCCGCCGGAGTTGAGCGGCATGACGAGCGAACTGCGTCAGCCGCTGGCGCTCTTCATCGCGGCGGTGGGCATCTTTATCACGGCGATGGCCGGTTTCCGCACGCCCGTCATCTCGCTGATGCCTGATCTGACGCCGTCGCCGCTGCGCAGCCAGGCCAATGGCATCATCAACCTGATGGGCGGCCTGGGCGGCGTGATCATCACGTTGGTGGGCGCGCAGCTCTATGCCCTGAACATCGCGCTGCCGTTCATCGTGGCCGGCGTGCTGATGTTCAGCGCGCTGTTGATGTTGGTCTTCTTCGTGAAAGAACCGCGTCATCTGGATAGTGATGTCCCGCCGGAGCGCGAGGAAGATGTCGGCCTGGGCATCATCAAAAACCTGCGCCAGGTCGCGCCGGAGGCCCGCAAGAGCCTGCTCCTGTTGATGCTCTCGATCTTCCTGTGGTTTGTGGGCTACAACGCCATCGAGACCTTCTTCACCTCCTACGGCGTCAACGTGCTCAAGATCACGGAAAATAATGCGGCGATGTTGGGCAGTGTGGCGTATGTCACCTTTATCATCTTTGCCATCCCCAGTGGGTACATCTCCGCCAAAGTTGGGCGGAAGCGCGCCATCACGATGGGGTTGCTGATCTTCGCCGGGTTGCTGGCGATTGGTTACTTCACGCCTAACGCTATTGTGATCGGCGTGTTGCTGGGCCTCGGTGGACTTGCTTGGGCGCTGGTCAACATCAACTCGCTGCCGATGGTGATCGATACGTCCGATACCGATGCCAACATCGGGACCTTCACTGGCTTTTATTACCTGGCCTCGCAATTGGCCGCCATCGCCGGGCCGACGCTCAATGGCTTCGTCATCGAGCGCTTTGAGAACTACGGATTGGTGCTGCTGATGCCGGTGATTTTCTTCGCGTTGGCCGCTGTGACGATGCAGGGTGTGACGCGCGGTGAAGCCCGCTCGTGATCTGATTTTGACAGCGGGTCTTGGTGTTCGATGCGGCATGGTATAATGCCTGAGATCACCTGAAGATAAACTGCAAGGAGGGATATGGATCTTTTTGAACTATTCCCTACACTAAAAAATCGGTCCGACGCTGTCTCAGAAGGGCGTAGCTTGCGCTTGATCTCGCTTTCTGGCATTGTCTACGATGACGATGCCTTCTACTTCGAGTTGGGGAAGCGCGAATTGGCGTGGGGGCGGCCAAGATCCGAGCCGATTCGACGCGCGCGCCGCTGCCGGCGCTCCGCCGCCATCTTCGCGAGAACTGGCGTTGCGATGTGCATCTCATGCCGGCCGGAAACGCCTACGTGTTAGATTTGGAAGAGCCGGTCGAGGTGCTCTCCGATCTCGCGCCGGGATTGCCCTATCTCTTCATTCTCACGCCGCCGCGATTGGGCGGCGGTCCAGAGGTGCCCGATGCGCTTGTGCAGGCGGTCTATCTCTTGCCGTTGAACCGTTGGCGCAGCGGTGGCTTTTCGCGGCTGAAGACCCCGCTGATGCGCGTGTCGCGGGCGGCGCTGACCGATTTCCTCGAGCACAAGATTTGGCCGCTGACTGAACTGCGGGCGCAGCCGTGGGTGGAATTTTACGCCTCGGATGAGATGCCCGATACAGCCCTCGTGCGCCCGGTGTTGGCTCTGCGCGGATTGCAGAATCTGGCCCAAACAGGCGCGTTATCAGATCATCTTAGCGTAATGGCTGATGTTGATGAGGACGTTCTATGAGCGCGAACGCCGTGACGTTAGCGCGCTTGCCGCTGTTGGGCCTGATTGTTAGCCTCCTGTATCGACCGGGCGCTGGGCTACAAAAGATCGCTGCATTTTTGATCATCGCTCTTATCGCGATGGACAGCTTTGATGGCTGGTTGGCGCGCCGCCGAGGCGAAGCCTCGATGTTGGGCAGTGTGCTGGATATCGCGATGGATCGCTTGGTGGAGTTTGTCTTGTGGGTCGTCTTTGCGGATTTGGATATGATTCCCATTATTATTCCCCTCGTTGTGCTCTCGCGCGGCGTCGTCGTGGATGCTATGCGCTCCATGGCGCCCGCCAAGGGCTTGCGGCCCTTCGATATGGTGCACACTGACTTCAGCCGCTTTTTAGTCGGCTCCCCTTGGATGCGTACCTCCTTTGCCGTCGTGAAAGCCGCCGCCTTTTTCCTGCTGGGATTGGCGTTGAGCATGCAGACCGGCGGCCACGCGGCGGCTCTGACAACCCGAACAATTGCGAACGGCACAGCATGGCTGGCGTTGGGATTCTGCTTGGCGCGGGGCCTGCCCGTCCTCATCGAAGCGCCACAGGCGCTGAGGTAGTCAGATGGGCGCGAAAGCTTTCTTCGCCAAGGGCTGGCCCACGCGATTGGCCTTTTATATGGGAAAATTCTTCCCGCCGCGCGCCGGCAATTTTGTCGCGAGCACGGCAGCCCGGATGTTGGTGAACTTCAAGCCGGATGTCTACCACGTTGCTAAGGTGAACCTCCGGCATGTCCTCGGCCAGGAT
>JAAAOZ010000431.1 GCA_009908585.1 Chloroflexota bacterium | reverse complement strand
AGCATCGCGAGGCGGTGGTGTTGGAGGACGCCCAGGAAGATTCGCGTTGGCTGCCGCTGGAGCGGCCCGATTTTGTCACCCGATCGGTCTTAGCCATACCGTTGATCAATCAAGGCGTCCTGTTGGGCGTGCTGACGCTGCAACACTCGCAGCCGGGACGCTTCGATACGGATGATCTCCTCGTGATGCAAGCGGCCGCGCATCAGATGGCGATGGCGGTTCACAACGCACAGATCTATGAAACGCAGCGCAATTTAGCGCAGCGCGTCTCGACGCTCTACGATGTGATGGAGAAGTTAGGCGGGCATCTGAACCCTAAGGTAGTGCCCCAGGTCGCCGTGGACGCGATCGCGCGCTTGACCGGCTGGCCTTCCGTGGCGATCCTGGCGCCCGATCCGGTGGAGAAGACCTTGCGGGTGGAGGCTGCCAGCAGCCTCGACGCAATAGTGGATGGCTGGCGCGTCCCCTGGGATGAAGGTGTGCGGGGTGAGGTCTTTCACGGCCAGGAGGCGCGATACATCTTAGACCAATGTGAGCTTGTTGACCCTTCCAGTCGGATAGGCTCGGCGTGTAGCCGGATGGTGATCCCGCTGTGTCGCGGTGAGCGCGTCTTGGGCTTGTTGGATATCAGCAGCAGACAATCCTATGCCTTCGATACGGATGATCGTCAGCAGGCGGAACTGTTGGCGGAATCGATCGCACTCTCCTTGGATGTAGCCCGCTCGCACGCCGAGATTGGCGGCTATGTGGCGGATTTGAGCGCGCTCTACGAGGTCTCGCGGGCCGTGGGCCAGTCTTTGGTACTGGAATCGTTGTTGGCCGAGACGTTAGATGTCACGCTCAACTCCTTGGGCTTTGAATCGGGCTTGGTCCTATTGCGGCAGCCGGAGGCCGATACGCTCGCCGTCGCTGTGAAGCGCAACCTGCCAACGAAGATCGATGCCGTGATCGAGAGCAAGTTGGGCGCCTTGTGGGCTCACGTCTACGAGGAGAAAGCGCCGCTGATGATTGGCGATGTGATCTCCGGCTCGCGGGCGCTGGGTCGGGCGTTAGAGGTGGCGCCGGCAGGCATGGAAGTGTTGCGCGCGGCCCGCACGCGCACCTGCGCGATCTCACCCCTTTTGCATCAGGAGACCTCGATTGGCGTGCTTTGCCTCTTCGCTCAGACGTCCCGGGAATATTCGGCGCACGATATCGCGTTGCAGATGGCGATCGGGCGCCAGATTGCGACGGCGGTCGTCAACGCGCGGCTCTTCCAAGCGGTGGCGGATGAGCGCTCGCGCCTGCACGCGATCATCGAGACCAGCCGCGATGGCATCATCCTGCTGGGCGTGGATTTCAGCATCCAGGTGATCAATCAGCGGGCGGTTGATCTCCTGCGCCTTCCCGACGACGCGGCGGCATGGATGCAACGGGACGCGATGACGCTCTTCCCCATCCTCCGCAAGGTCGCGCCTGATGTCGCCCAAGACTTGCTGCGAGAGTTGCGTTATGCTCAGCAGAACGATGAGATGTACGGCGAGGGCGAGTTCGAGTTCGATACGCGGTCTATCCAGTGGTTTTATATGCCCGTCCGCACCGAGATGACCTTGCTCGGTTGGTTGATCATCCTCCGGGACATCACCGAGGAGCGGCTGTTGGATAAGATGCGCGATGACCTCACTCACACGATGGTCCACGACTTGCGTAATCCCCTGACCGGCATCGCCGGCGCTGTCAAATTGCTGAATCGGAGCCTTTCGAAGAAGATGCTGACCAGCGGTGAGGCCCACATGCTGGGCGTATTGGATCGTTCCACACAACGGATGTTGGGCCTCGTCAACGCGATTTTGGACATCGGTAAGCTGGAGAGCGGTCGGATGCCGTTGCATCGTGACGAACTCGCGCTAAATCCGCTGATCAAGAAGGTGCTGGAAGCACAATCGCCGCTGGCGGAGGCTGAGGGCGTGACGTTGGTCAAGGATCTCCCCATGCCGTCGCCCGTCGTCTACGTCGATGCCGGCCTGTTGGAGCGTGTGTTGCAGAACTTGGTCGATAACGCGATCAAGTTCACGCCGGAAGGGGGGCGGGTGAACGTCCGTGTAGCGGAGAATGGGCACAGCGGGAATTTAAAGGTCTCGGTGCAGGATACCGGACACGGCGTGCCGCCGGAGGTGCAAGGCCGGCTCTTTGAGAAGTTCGTCACCGGCAATCAGTACAAGCGTGGGAGCGGCCTGGGATTGGCGTTCTGTCGCATGGTGATGGATCTGCACGGCGAGCGCATCTGGGTAGAAGAGACCTCGTCCAGCGGCACGACCTTCAGCTTCACGTTGTCCCCGAAAGAGGGGTGTGAAGAAGCATCTTCGTAGCGCGGTCATCCATCTGATCTTTCACCCGGCCTAGGGAGAACTTCCCTGGGCTATTTTTTATGCCCCGCTTGGGATGGTTCAGAAACAGGTTGACACTTTTTCTCGTTGTCCCAGGCCCGGCGGTTCCCACGGCCATTGGGCCGTGGGGTCAAAAGAAAAACCGCGGGCCACTGGGCGTAACACGCCTTAGCGAAGTCGCCCTTCGGCGACTGAGTCCTAACCGGTGAAGGCCGGTTTCGCCCAGGCGTAGCTTGCTACGCCCCGTAGCCGCGAATTCCCTCGGCCATTGGGCCTTGGGGCCAAGGTATTCGCCAGGCCTCTGTTTTTTAAAGATATTGAATTTCTACTTTCCACTACCCCTTGAACCATCCCTGGAACTACCTAAGTTTCCCTACTTGTCGGCCCTTCAGTATGGATCTTTTTAAAGTGGCGTGATGACTCAACTCAAATATGAGTATACTTGCTTCTGGATTGAGGTCAAACGCAGGATTGGGGTATGGGTGAGATTTGCTCTTTGAAGGGGATGTTGTACTATATTTTTGAATCAGAGTGTTGCCTTTAGGCAACGTTCAGCTACTTTCCGAGGAGGATACCCATGCCAGCCAATGACATGCAACTTGAGCACGCCATCGCCTTGATGACCGCCTTCGCTGAGCGGACGGGCCTGACCTCCGATGCCGCGCCCACGCGCTACTTGTGGACCGACGCCTTCGCCGTCTGCAACTTCTTGGGATTGGCGCGCGCCACGGGGAACGTGGTCTATCGCGACCTAGCGCGCCGTCTCGTCGATCAGGTGCACGAGACGCTCGGCCGCCATCGCGAGGACGATCCGCGCCCGGGCTGGCTCAGCGGCCTGAGCGGCGAAGCGGCGCGCGTGCATCCCCCCCAGGGCGGGCTGCGGATCGGCAAGCCGCTGCCGGAGCGCGGCCCCGATGAGCCGTTCAATCAGCGCCTGGCGTGGGATCGCGATGGGCAGTACTTCCACTATCTCACCAAATGGATGCACGCGCTTGACCTGATGGCCCGCGTGACCGGCGAGACGCGCTACGCCGCGTGGTCGCGCGAGCTGTCCGCGACCGCCAGCGAGGCCTTCGTCTACGCAGGGCCGGGCGGGCAACCGCGAATGTACTGGAAGATGAGCATCGACCTGACGCGCCCGCTCGTGCCTTCGATGGGCCAGCACGACCCGTTAGATGGCTACATCACGCTCCAACAGCTCCGGGCGACGGCGCAGGCGTTCGCCTCCCGCGAGGAAGCCATGCCCTTAGGCCGTTCCAAGAAAATAAGTCTCCCAAAAGCGGGGAGTTTTCCGAGGAAAAAGCATCAGGTTTGGGAGGTTTTAATTTCTGGAACTACCTTAGAGGACGAGCAGCGCTCCTTCGCCCTTATGATCCACGGCCGCGATTGGAGCACGACCGATCCGCTGGGCCTGGGTGGGGTGCTGATCGATGCCGTGCGCCTGGCCCAACTCATCCAGCGCGGCACGGCAGAGGATCACGACCTGCTCGTAAATCTGTTGCAGTCGGCGGAGGCCGGCCTGCGCCGCTGGGTTGGATCGGGGGCGCTTCGCCAATCGGCTCGTCGTCGGCTTGCCTTCCGTGAACTGGGCCTCGCAATTGGGTTGTACGGCCTCGTGATCGACGAGGTCACATTCCCCGCTGAATCGGGCGCTCAGCCGCACCTCACAGCGCTATGGGAGCACATGGACGTGGCCGAACGGATCGTCTCGTTCTGGGTCAACACGGGACATCGCCAGATGCCTACGTGGAAGGAACACCAGGACATCAACGCCGTCATGTTAGCGACGGCGCTCGCCCCGTCGGGCTGTCTCGTGTCGCCCCGCCTTGAGGCGTGAGCGCCAATTCGTATGCCCCTTGGAGATATAAACTTACCTCTTGTATTCTTTTTTCTTCTATCGTATACTTAGATTGGGTTAAGTATTACATCGGAGGGTAAAATGCATACACATACGATGAAGGTCTCCAGCAAGGGCTGGGTCGTGATTCCCAAGGAGCTCCGCGATAAGTATGGCATCACGGAAGGCGCACAGGTTCAGGTGGTGGAGTATGGTGGGGTTTTGGCGCTGATGCCCGTGCCCGATGATCCCATCGATGCGCTGCACGGGATGCTGGCCGCTGGTCCATCGCTGACCGACGATCTGCTATCAGAGCGCGCCGAGGAGCGGGCGCGCGAGGAGTCGCCGCATGAATGAGGTATACGTCTTGGATAGCTTCGCGGTGTTGGCCCTGTTGGGCGACGAGCCGGGCAGCGAAGATGTGACCTCAGTGTTACAGGCGGCCCAAGCGGGGACGGCCCAGGTGTTGATGAGTTGGGTGAACGCCGGCGAGGTAGCCTATATCGTCCAGCGGCGGTGGGGACGGGAGAAGGTCTATCAGGTGCTCGGTACGTTGGAAGCGAC